>DCTI01000266.1:3937-14462 GCA_002329525.1 Negativicutes bacterium UBA1444 | reverse complement strand
GCGGCCTTGCGGGACGTCATTGGCAACGGCACCAGCTATGGCGCGCCGACTTTGCTGGAGACCGAGCTGGCGAAGCTGGTCCGGCAGGCCGTGCCGGCGATGGAAATCGTCCGGATGGTGAATTCGGGGACTGAGGCGACGATGAGCGCGTTGCGTCTGGCCCGCGGCTTCACGAAACGCGACCGGATCGTCAAGTTCGAGGGCTGCTACCATGGCCACCATGACAGCCTGCTGGTCAAGGCCGGCTCGGNNGACTTCCCTGACCCTGCCGTACAACGACATCGCTGCAATGGAAAAACTGTTCGCCGAGCAGGGCGAGCTGATCGCCGCAGTCATTATCGAACCGGTGCCGGGCAATATGGGCATGGTGCTGCCGCAGGCCGGTTATCTGCAAAAAGTGCGGGAACTGACGGCACGCTACGGCATTCTGTTGATCTTCGACGAAGTGATGTCCGGGTTCCGGGTGGCGCTCGGCGGCGCCCAGGCCCGTTTCGGCATTCAGCCGGACCTGGTCTGTCTCGGCAAGGTGATCGGCGGCGGATTGCCGGTCGGCGCCTATGGCGGCCGGCAGGACATCATGAGCTGCATTTCGCCGGCCGGGCCGGTTTATCAGGCGGGAACGCTGTCGGGAAATCCGCTGGCCATGACCGCCGGCATCGCCACGTTGACGGAAATCATGAATACGCCCGACTTTTATCCGCGGCTCGAAGCCAAGACCAACACCCTGTGCGACGGGATTGGCGCGGCGGCGGCCGAAGCCGGCGTGGCCGTGCAGTCGCATCATCTGGGCAGCATGTTCGGCATGTTCTTCAATGAGCGGCCGGTGACGGATTACGCCAGCGCGGCCACGTCGGACCAGGCGGCCTTCAAAATCTGGTTCCACACGATGCTGGAGCAGGGGGTCTATCTGGCGCCGTCGCAGTACGAGGCCGGATTCATGTCCGCCGCCCACAACGACGCGGACATCGCCTCGACGATCGCAGCGGCCAAAGTCGCCTTCGCGGCGGTCGCGGCGTCCCGACGCTGACACAATCTCTGAATACGAAATGCAAAAGACCTCCGGGTATGCTGGCCATACTTCGGAGGTCTTGCTGTATTATGGGCGAAGTCAGGAATGTGGGGTGCTCTTGCATTTAGCGCCGGGGCTGAGAACGGTGCCAGCCCCAAAAACGTAAAGAATTAGGGGGAGCGCGGGATCATTCCGGTTGCTGTGGATGCGCGCCGGAATTCGCAACGACTCACGTGGCGTTTTTTCGGCCAGCCCGAATACTTCATCCGGGCGCTCGGGCTTAAAATCGACATCCTTGTCGATTTTGCCGGGCAAAACTTACGCTTCGCCGGCGAATTGCACGACGCCCCTCCAAGGCAACCTGCATGAAACCCGCGCTCCTCTTTCGGCTCCCGTTTGGCGACATACTTTATGGCGCCGCGACAAAGCGTCGGGGTCTGAGATAAGCGGAGGTTAAGCGAAGCGTCGAAGCGTTCTCAGCCCCGACGCTATTATTTTGGCTGCAGAACCGGAATGATTCCGCGCCCCTCTTTTATTTACGCTTTTCCGGCTTGCCGCGTTTTCAGCCCCGCGTTTTGTTTTAGCAGCGGCTGCGGGCGAGCTGGGCGACAGCGGCAAGCGCCGACTGAATGTCCGCCTCGGTCGAGAACCGGCTGACACTGAACCGGACCGCGCCGCGGCCGAAAGTGCCGAGCGTCCGGTGAGCGGCGGGGGCGCAGTGCAGCCCGGTGCGGGTCAGGATGCCGAAGTCGCGTTCGAGCCGGACCCCGACTTCCTCGCAGGGCAGATCGCCGATATTGAGTGAAAGAACTCCGACCGCTTCCCGCGGGTTCGCCGGTCCGTAGACCTCCACGCCGGGAATCTCCCGGAGACCATCGCGAAACAAGCCGATTAACTTCTGATCGTGCGCCAGCACATTGGCCACGCCGAACTGTGCCAGGTCGGCGACAGCCGCGCCCAGGCCGGCGATGCCGACGGCGTTCAGCGTGCCGCTTTCCAGTTTGTCCGGCAAAAAGTCCGGCTGGATTTCGGACTCGGAAGCGCTGCCGGTCCCGCCGAACATCAACGGACGGATGTCGACATCGGCGCCGAGGGCCAAGCCGCCGGTCCCCTGGGGTCCACCCAGGCTTTTATGGCCGGTGAAGGCCAGAAAATCGATGCCGACAGCTTGCATATCAATCGGGCAAACGCCGGCGGTCTGGGCGACATCCACCGCGAACCGGACGCCGGCCGCGCGGGCGACGGCGGCAATTTCGCCAATGGGCAGCAGGGTCCCCGTAATATTCGAGGCGTGCAGGACCAGAATCAGTCGCGTGTCCGGACGAAGGGAACGCCGGACCGTGTCCGGGTCCAGGCGGCCGCAACCGTCGCACGGCGCAACCGACAGGCGGACGCCCCGGGTTTCGAGTTCCCGCAGCGGCCGCATTACCGCATTGTGCTCCATCGAACTGACGATGACATGATCGCCGGAATTCAGAAATCCGAACAGAAGCAGATTGATTGCTTCCGTGGCGTTTTTCGTAAAGATCAGACGGCCCGGGGAAGGCGCGTTGAACAGGGTGGCCAGCGCGTCACGAACCTCATAGACCATGCGGGCGGCCGCCAGCGCTTTGCCATGGCCGGCCCGGCCGGGGCTGCCACCGCAATTTTCCAGGTAGTCCTGCATGGCGGGCAGGACTCCGGCCGGCTTGGGCCAGGATGTGGCGGCGTTATCNNAAACGGAACACCTCCTGTCAGACGCATTATATCACAGGGCCGGCAGAAAAACCTGCCGCCACAGCCAGTCCACCACGGTGGAGACGAAGCGGTCGCCGGCGCCGATGAAGCTGTGGCCGTGATCCGGCAGCAACAACAGCCGTTTCGGTTCGTCGGCGGCAGCGAACAGTTGCCGGGCGTGTTCCACCGGCACGGTAACATCGGCAGTGCCATGGATGATCAGGACAGGGAGGCCGGCGAGGCGACGGATGTCGGCCGGCAGGTCGTAGCGGGAGAAATCGGCGATGAAGTCCGGGGTCAGGTGAACCGGCGTTCCCTCGTGCAGGACAGTAATGGCTTCACCTTGCTCCAGCCGTTCGTAGTCGTCGCGGAGGATGCCGCGGAACGTCGAGGGTAAATCGGCGGGACAGGCCATCAGGCAAAGTCCGCTCAGTTGCCGATCCCGGGCGGCGAAGGCCAGAGCCGCGGCCGCACCCATACTGCGGCCGGCCAGAACGATTTTGCGTGTGAAGTGCCGACGGCAGAAATCGACGACCGCGCCGATTTCCGCCACCTGCTGCGACAGGCAGCGGTGCGGCGTGAACCAGAAACGGAGCAGCGCCATGTCCTGTTCCTGCAGGGCGGCGGCCAACTCCAGCGCACTGCCGCCGTCGGCGGAACCGCAGAAGCCGTGGCAGAGGACCAGCAACGGCCGGTCCGGCCCGGTCGGCGCCGCATGCAGGATGGCGGCCAGTTGGTTGACGCCGGCGGGAATCGTCAGCTTTTCCATGATCAGGTTCCCTCCCATTAAATAATAAAAAACAGGCTGCCCACAAGGGACAGCCTGGATGTTCAGCGGATGGACTTACGGAGCCTGCGTCCGCGACGTGCCTCGCTGGTTAAGACTTAGCGACCGAAGCCGCGGGTCTTCTGGAAGCAGTCCCGGCAATAAACCGGACGGTCGCTACGCGGGGCAAAGGGAACCTGAGTTTCGCAGCCGCACTCGGCGCAAACTGCCGGGTACATCTGACGCTCGCCACCTTGGTTTCCGCCACCAAAGTTGCCGCGTTGTTTACGAGCCGAACGGCAAGCCGGGCAACGGCCGGGTTCGTTTTGGAAGCCCTTTTCAGCATAAAATTCCTGTTCACGGGCGGTGAACTCGAAATCGGCGCCACACTCTCTGCATTTCAGGACTTTGTCTTCAAACATGGATTTTCCTCCTCTGTTTCCTGCTCAGCGGACTCGAGACAGCGTGGCTTTCCGACCTCTCCGGCAGGCAAAACAAGAAGAGGAGAACGGGCACGGGTCACGGGAACGAAAGATGGGCAGGCTCGCATCAAAAATATAGTAATGCGCAAGATTTACTATAACAGAATTACCGGCAAGCGTCAATCCATTTCGCAAAATACTTGGGCCAACCGGGCGGCAACCGCTTATTTGCGCCGCCGGTACAGGAAGACCGGCCGACCGACCGCGCCGTACGACGCCTCCTTTTCCAACAGGCGGGTTTCGCAAAAGTACTCCAGATACTTGCGGACACTGACCCGGGACAGGCCGACCCGGCGGGCCAATTGTTCGGTGGTGAACGGATCGGCAATTTCATTCAGGCATTGGATGATCTGCGACAAAGTATAGCGGTCCAGGCCTTTGGGCAGGTTCGGATTGTCGGCGGGGTCGACGGTTTCTTTCGGCAAAATGCCGACATCCAGGTCTTTTTGCGTCAGTTTTTCGTGTTCCCGCATCATCCGGGACCGATTTTCGTACGACAGCAGGGCATGCCGCAGACGTTCGAAATCGAAGGGCTTGATGAGATAGTCGACCGCGCCGGCGCGCAGTGCCGTCTGGATACTGTGGCTGTCGCGGGCCGCGGAGACGACCAAAACATCCACCGGATAGCGAAGTTCGCGGATCCGGGATAATAGCTCCAGACCGTTCATGCCGGGCAGGTAAATGTCGAGCAGAATGAGATCCACGGAATTGTTCGCCAGATAATGCAGGGCCGCGTTGGCATCACCGATGATCACCGGTTTGCTGAATCCCTCCATGGTTTGAATCAGGCGGCTGTTCAGGTCAGCCACCATGGGATCGTCTTCCACGATCAGTATTTTTGTCACGTTACATCTCCACCTCTTCATATGGAATTGCCACCCGAAACGTCGTTCCCTCCTGAACGGAGGAATGAAATGTCAACGTTCCCTGGCGCCGTTCCAGTACCTTCCTGACTAACGAAAGTCCGACTCCCCGGTCCTGGCCCTTTGTGGAAACGCCCTTGTCAAATATGGTGCGGGAGAGTTCCGGCGGGATGCCGGAACCCGTATCCTGAACTTCAATCTGGACATAGCCTTCATCGTACAGCAACAGCACTTCCACGTGCCGGCGCGAGTTCTCCTGCAGAGCTTCCATGGCGTTGTCGACCANNGGTCGTTGGTAAAATCCACGTTGTCCAGTCGGGGAATAAATGAATCGCCGCTTAGACCCAGCTGGACGCCGAGTTCCTTCGCCCGGCTCAGTTTGCCGACCCAAAAGCCGGCCAGCACCGGATCTTTGATATGTTGGGTCACAAAACCGGTCACTTCGTCCTGTTCGGAAGCAATCCGGGCAACATAATCGGCCAGCTCGTCATAAGCGCCCAGACGGACCAGACCGAGAATGACATGCAGTTTGTTCATGAATTCGTGGGTCTGTGAACGCAGCGCCTCCACATAGATCCGGACGCCGGTGAGTTCTTCCGCCATGCGCTTGATTTCCGAGCGGTCGCGGAAGGTGGCGATCACGGCCACGGTCCGGTCGTCCACGTTCACCGGAACCCGATTGATGACCACGGCGACCCCGTTGAGAAGCTCTTCCTGATCGTACTCGGCGACTTTCGAGTGGAGAACCTCCACCAGACGGGAGCGTGGAATGGCTTCTTCAACCGACTGGTTCAACAGCGTGTCGCCTTTTCCCTCCATGTCGAGCAGGCGCAGGGCCTCGTCGTTGATCAGCGTGATTTTTCCCGCGCTGTCGATGGCGACAATCCCTTCGCGAACCGACTGCAGCGTCGCGTTCCGTTCCTCCAGCAGGCGGGCGATGGCGAAAGGCTCCAGGCCAAACAGGGTTTTCTTGATGTTTTTGGCCAAAAACACCGCACCGGCCATTCCCAGGCCCAGGCCGAAGTAACTGGCGAAAATGATGACAAACCGGCTTTCGTCCAGGGCTTCCGCGGCGCTGTCCACCGGAATCCCGACCGCGACGGTGCCGAGCAGATTCGAATCGGCATCGGTAATTGGGCTGGTGGCGCGCAAAAAGTAGCCGCGGGAACTGTGCTGGATAAAGACCTGGTCTTTGGGGACCGGCAGCCCCGGATCATTCGGCTTCAGGGACTCCGTGGCGTACTGGCTGCGGGCGGAGCGGTAACGGATATTGCCGGCTACGTCGTATACGATAAAATCCGCCTTGGTGATTTCGACCAACAAGACCGCCCAATTTTCAAATTCGATGGAGCGGTTTTTGCCCGACAGGGCTTCGATGACGGCGGGGGATTTCGCGACGACCTGGGCGATGCGGGCGGCGTTTTTGCCCATCAATTCTTCCACGATCTCGTTGATGTTGCTGGAAATGAGAATATAGGTGGTAAACAGGGAGACGGCGACCACTCCCCATACCAGCAAAATGATTTTGCTTTCCAGGGAAAGGGCTTTCTTGACCGGCGCCGGCTGGGCGGGCGACGACAAGGACGGGGATGGGCTGACGGGGCTGCGGCGGAACAGCGGCGCAAAATAGTTTTTCATGGTGGTTCAGAATTCGGTGTGCGGCCGGCGGAATCCTGCAATCCGGGACGAAAAGCGGAAAATGCCGGACTGCGGGCAGGAAATCCTGACCGGGGCTTCGAACGTTATAAATATTCCGGATTCAGCACCGAGGCGCCTGCCGGAAGTGCTGAACAACGAAGAATCCGATTGCGGAAGAGGAGGAAAACAACATGAACGAAAAGGAAACCCGCCTTCAGGCCACTTATGATACGTTACACGCGATGCCGGAGGTCGGGTTCGCCGAACATCGCACCTCGGCCTGGTTGGCGGAACGGATCGAGGCGGCGGGATTCAGTGTGACCACCGGCGTCGGCGGCACCGGCGTGGTGGCGGTCCTCAAGGGAACCGAGCCGGGACCGGTCGTGGCGCTGCGGGCCGACATGGACGCGCTGGAGCACGTCGTCAACGGCGAAACCGTGCGCGTGCATTCCTGCGGCCATGACGCACACTGCTCGATGGTGTTGACGGTGGCGGAAGAACTGGCGAAAACCGGAATCCGGCGCGGCACGCTGAAGATACTGTTCCAGCCGGCCGAAGAAAAACTGTTCGGTGCGACCCGGATGATCGAGGCCGGAGCGATCGACGACGTCGACATCATTCTGGGGATCCATCTGCGGCCGATCCAGGAGGCCAAAACCGGCCAGGCCACGCCGGCCCTCTATCACGGTTCCAGCTATATCATGGAAGCCACCATCACCGGTCAGACCGCCCACGGCGCCCGGCCGCACCTCGGCATCAACGCCATCGACGGGGCCGCGGCGGCGGTGCAGGCGGTCAACGCCATCCATATCAATCCGGTGATTCCGTTTACCTGCAAGGTGACCAAGCTGGCCGCCGGCGGCGCCACCCTCAACCAGATCCCGGACAAGGCTGTCATGGCCCTGGATTTGCGGGCGCAACAAAACGACGCCATGAAACTGTTGCTGGCGAAGGCGGAAAACGCCATCAAGGCCGGGGCCGCCACCGTGGGCGCCACGGCGGAAGCAAAGGTGACCGGCGGTGTTCCGGGCGCGGAATACCATCCGGAAATCATCGAACTGGCCCGGGAGGCGATCCGGGCGGTTTTGGGCGAAGCCGGACTGTTGGCTCCCATCGTGACACCGGGCGGCGAAGACTTCCACAATTTCGTACAGGCCAAGCCGTCCCTGAAAGCCGGCTATATCGGACTGGGCTGCGACCTGACCCCCGGGCTGCATGATCCGGCGATGAAATTCGACCGATCGGCCCTGATTAACGGCGTGGCGATTCTGACCTACATGGTGGAGAAGCTGCTGAAATAAGCAAGCTCGCCTGCCACTGACAGGCTGGGCCGGGAAGGTGACCTCAAATCCCGCGAATTGACATTGGCACGCTGACGGTGGTCATGAGCCTGTTTGCAATGATTCAGGCCACGGTTCTCCTGTTTCAGTACAAATTGAACAAGGCCTATCCAGGACTCGGCTGGTGGGCGGCCGGCAGCCTGGCCGGCGCGGTGGGGTTTGCCCTGAACGCTCTGCGTGAGCAGGAAGCGTTCCGGCTCTGGGCCATCATCGCCGCCAATGAACTGCTGGCCGCCGCGCTGGCTCTCTTTTACATCGGAATGGCCTGCTTTCTGGAGAGGAAGGAACATCGCCGGAACCTGCTGGCGGGAATGCTGTTTCTGCTTTTGCTTTTGGCCTACTTCACATTGATCGACGATCAAATCGTGACGCGAGTCATTGTGATGTCGGCGGCGGTGGCGGGTCTGTCTTTGCTGAACGCCGCCATTCTGTGGCGAGCCCGGGCAACGACGCCGCTACGGCCGGCGTTGCTTACACTGACCGCGTTTTTGCTGCACGGCGCTTTCTTTGCGTTCCGGGCGGCGGAACAACTGCTGCGGGGCGACGGGTTCAGCTTTTTCGCGCCAACCATCATGCAGACCGCGATGTTTCTGGTGGTTTTCCTCAGCAACAACCTCTGGACGTTCGGCTTCGTCACCTTGGTGAACGATCGCCTCCAGGGCGAACTGAAAGAAGCCAAGGAACATTTCGAGGCGGTGTTCAACACCAGCCCGGACGCGGCGATTGTCTCCCGGCTGGACGACGGGCGGATCGTTGCGGTCAACGACGGCTTTTCCGTTTTGTCGGGTTTTTCGCGGGAGGAAACGGTCGGCAAACTGACGACTGAAATCACCCTTTGGCGAGATGCGGCGGACCGGCTGAAATTTGTCGCCGAATTGCGGCAGCATGGTGCCTGCGTCAATCTGGAAACGATGTTCCGTCGCCGGGACGGCCAGGAATTGGCGGGGATGATTTCGGGGAAAGTGACGGTGTTGCAGGGGGCGCCGCATGTGATCAGCATTACTCGCGACATCTCGGCGCGCAAGCAGGCGGAAGCCATTCAGCGGCACAATGCCGAGGTGCAAATGGTCTTGAAGGAACTGGCGGAAACGGCGCTATTGTCCGTTCCCTTGCCGGAACTTTACGCTAAAGTGCATCATTGGATTGGCCGGGTATTGCCGGCGCGAAATTTCTACATCGCGTTATTGTCGGAGGAAACCGGCGAGATTGTCCTGCCTTATTGCGTGGACGAGACGAACTCAGTGCCCTGGCGGCGTCCGCTCGGGAAAGGGCTGACGGAATATGTGCTGCGGGAAAGAAGAACCGTTCTCCTGACTGCTGCGGAAATCGAAGCGCTGTTCGCAACCGGTGAAGTTGATTTGCGGTTCGGCAATGTTTCAAGCCAATGGCTGGGTGCGCCGTTGGTCGATGGCAGCGGCAAGGCTTTCGGCGTCATTTCCCTCCACTCCATCGCCGCCGATCAATGGGTCGAAACGCCCGACATCGAGGTGTTTTCCATCGTTGCGGCACAAGTCGCGATGGTGATCGAACACCGGCACCTGGAAGAGGAGTTGAAGCGGCAGGCCAGCACGGATGGGCTGACCGGACTGATGAACCGGNNGTATTTTCTGAGCCGGGCCGGCGAAGAACTGAAACGGGTCCAGCGCTATGAAGGATCGGCCGCTTTCCTGATTCTGGACATCGATCACTTCAAACAGGTAAACGACACTTATGGGCACGCGACGGGGGACGACGCGCTGCGCTGGATCGCCGCCATCTGCAATGAAGTGCTGCGGAAGACCGATTTACTGGGACGGATTGGCGGCGAGGAATTTGCCGCGTTGCTGTTGGAGGCCGATGCGGCGAAGGCCTTGCTGATCAGCGAAAGGCTTCGCAAAACTGTTCAGGATACCCTGTTTTATGATGCGCAGGGACAGGCGATACCGCTGCGTGTGAGCATTGGCGCAACACTCTGCACTTCCCGGGATGAAATGGTAGCGGATCTGATGCGCCGGGCCGACAAGGCGCTGTATCAGGCGAAGGCCGAAGGGCGAAACCGGGTCGCGTTGCTGTGAGGAAGATATCAAAAAGCCCGTACCGATAAGACGACGGTACGGGCTTTTTCATGTCCCGGAGTGGGATTATTTGCCGCCTTTCGGCTGATTGCGCATCATGGCGCCGACATCCTGGATCGTGACGCCGGCCGGCAGTTTGAAGAGGTCCGCCGCCGGTGCGCCGATTTTCATGTTTTTGTATTCGATCGTCATTTTTTCGCCGCTTTTGGCGGTCACTTCCTGCNNCAGCCACATTTTCGCCGTGGCGCCGTCCTCCTTGTCGGTGTAAGCCACGACCCGGCATTTCACGCCTTCGTACATCACCGTTTCGAGAAACTTCACGGAATCCTTGACCATGGACTGCTCGTAGTCGGCCGGGTTTTCCACTTTGCCTTCCGCGCCGGCGGGGAGGTCCTTGCCGGAAAACTTCATGGCGGTCTGGGTGGCCGGGTCGTACATGTAGGTGGTGTCGCCGTCGATCAACGTGATCATCTTCTTGCCTTCAAACGTGTTCTCCATCCGCATCTTTTCCTTGGTGACCCACATTTTGCTCGTAGAGGAAAAGCCGGATCCGGTTACGACGACATCGCAGGAAAAGCCAGGAGTCTGCCGGGATTTCATCATGATGGCGGACAGGGATTCCTCCGCGGTCGCGGCCGGTTTCGCCGGAGCGGCGGG
>DCTI01000266.1:0-3898 GCA_002329525.1 Negativicutes bacterium UBA1444 | reverse complement strand
GATCAGGAACAGGATAGGCAGGGACCATTTGGATTTCATGGGCAAACTCTCCTTTTGTGTTCGTTTTGAAGGAATAAAAAAGGCTTTCAGCCAGGGCGGCTGTTGATAAAGGCCCATCTGNNTCGTTTCTTGCATCTGGACCTTTCAGAACAGCCTGTGAAACCGGATGTTATAATTTGTAATTCGCCGGGTAGCTTACAACTCCTGCAGATAAATCAAACATTTTCCTAATTTGCCTGCGCCTGTTGCGACGGTTGCCGGTTTTCGCGCGCGACGGCCAGCATGAGTTTGATCCGGTTGAGCTGGTTGACTTCGCTGGCGCCGGGGTCGTAGTCTACCGGCACGATGTTGGCGTCGGGATAGCAGCGGCGAAGTTCGCGCAGCATGCCCTTGCCGGTGATGTGGTTGGGCAGGCAGGCGAACGGCTGCATGCAGACGATGTTGCTGACGCCGGCGTCGAGCAGTTCGATCATCTCGCCGGTCAAGAGCCAGCCTTCGCCGGCGAGGTTGCCCAGCGAAACGTGGCGGGCGGCCAGTTCGGCGATCCGGCCGATGGACGGCGGCGGCTCGAACCGCTTGCTTTCTGCCAGTGCCCGGCGGAGATGCCGGCGGTAGAATTCCGCCGCCCGGATGAACAGGCTTCCCTTCAGTTGATTCAGCAGCGTGCCGGCGAGCAGTTCCCGTTCGGTATGACTGTCGTAGGCGCAGTACAGGAAGAAGTCGAGCATGTCCGGAACCACCGCTTCGGCGCCTTCGCTTTCCAGCAGCTCCACCAGCTGGTTGTTGGCGGTCGGATGGTATTTGACGAGGATTTCGCCGACCAGGCCGACCCGGGGTTTGCGGTTGTCGTGGATGGGCAGGATATCGAAGGCCCGTACGATGCCGCGGATGTTGTCGGCGAAATGGTGGCGGGCGTGGACGAGCATATCCTGGCGGCACTTGGCCGACCATTCCTCATACAGCGCCTGAGCGGCGCCGGGCGTTTGCTCGTACGGGCGGATCCGGTACAATGACCGCATCAGCAGATCGCCGTAGATCACGCCGACGATCAGGCTTTCCAGCAGGGACAGGGATACCGGAACCTGCGACTGCGATTGCCGGCCAAACGACAACACCGGCACCTGGGCCAGGCCGGCATCGGCCAGGGCTTTGCGCGCCAGCGCCACATAATTGGTTNNCTGCGCGGCAGCAGCCGCCGGTCTGGGTGAGCAGCACCGCCGTCCGGTCCAGATCGTAGCCGCCGGAACGGAGCGCCTGCAGCAACTGGCCCACCGCCAGGATCGCCGGATAGCAGGCATCGTTGTTCACGAAGCGGAGTCCTTCGTCGACGGCGGACTTGCCGGGCAAAGGCGGAATGGTCAGCTGGTAGCCGGCCCGGCGGAAGGCGGCTTCGAGAAACTGAAAGTGGATCGGCGACAACTGCGGCGCCAGGATGGTGTAGGAACGTTTGATTTCCGGCAGCGGAGTAGGTGCCGGCCGAAGGGAGGATTCCGCCGCCGCGGTCGTGGTTATGTCCGGCCGCCGGTCGTTCAGGGCGGCCAGCAACGAGCGGATGCGGATTCGGGCGGCCCCCAGGTTGCTGATTTCATCGAGCTTGATGACGGTGTGGATGCGCTGGCGGGACGTCAGGATGTCCTTCACCTGATCGATGGTGATGGCGTCGAGGCCGCAGCCGAACGAATTGATCTGGACGAGTTCGAGGTCGGGTCGGGAGAGCACGAAGTGGGCGGCGGCATACAGCCGGGAGTGATAGGACCATTGGTCGACCACCCGCAGCGGGCGAATGACGGTGCCCAGATGCCGGACGGCGTCTTCCGACAGGATCGCCAGGCCGTAGGACTGGATCAGCTCCGGCAGGCCGTGGTTGATTTCCGGATCGATGTGGTAGGGGCGACCGGCCAGCAACACGCCTTTGACATTGTTTTCGGTCATGAAGTCCAGCGCCGCTTCGCCGGCGCGGCGCACGTCGGCCTTGTAGTTCGCCTGTTCCGCGTAGGCGGCGTCGAGCGCCGCGATCCATTCGGCCCGGGGGATGTTTTCGCCGGCCAGTTCGGTCTGGAGGCGTTGCAGCAGACGATCCCGCCGGTTCAGGGGCAGGAACGGGTGATAAAACTTCACGGCCGGGTCCAGCAGCGGGTCCAGGTTGGCCTTGATTGCCTCGGGATAGGAAGTCACTACCGGACAGTTGTAGCAGTTGTCGGCGGCGGGATCCTCCGGTGTGTTATAAGGGATGCAGGGATAAAAAATCTTGTTGACGCCCTGGCGCAACAGGTCGGTAATGTGGCCATGCACCAGCTTGGCGGGATAACAGATCGAATCGGACGGAATCGTATCCATTCCCAGTTCATAGAGCTGGCGGGACGAGCGGCCGGACAGGACCACCCGGTAGTTCAGGCGGGTAAACAGCGTGAACCAGAACGGATAATCCTCATACATATTGAGAACGCGCGGCAGACCGATCTCGCCGCGGACGGCCCGGTCGGCCGGCAGCGGTTCGTAGCCGAACAGGCGCTGGTATTTGTAGGCGTAGAGATTGGGACGGTCGCCGCCGGCGGCGGTTTTGCCGATGCCCCGCTCGCAGCGGTTGCCGGAGTAATGCTTCTGGCCGTTGGGGAAACTCTGCGTGGTGATCAGGCACTGGTTGCCGCAGCGCTGGCAGCGATGGCTCGAATTGCGGACGGTGAAGGAGTCCAGCTCCGCCGCCGGCAGCAAAGTGCTTGGCTGGCCCGGAACATGGCGCTGGCGGGCAATGAGCGCCGCGCCGAAGGCCCCCATGAGACCGGCGATGTCCGGCCGGATCACTTCCCGGCCCAATAGCTGCTCGAAGGCTCGCAGAACGGCGTCGTTGTGGAACGTGCCGCCCTGCACCACGATCCGGTCGCCGAGTTCGGCGGTGTTCTTCAGCCGGATGACTTTGAACAGGGCGTTTTTGACGATGGAAACCGAGATGCCGGCAGAAATATCCCGAACGTCGGCGCCTTCCTTTTGCACCTGCTTGACTTTGGAATTCATAAACACCGTGCAGCGGGTTCCCAAGTCCACCGGCCGTCGGGCGGTCAGGCCGAGGCGGGCGAATTCCTGCGCGGTCAGGCCCAGGGTGTGGGCGAAAGTTTCGATGAACGAGCCGCACCCCGAGGAGCAGGCCTCGTTGAGCACGATCGAGTCGATGACGCCGTCGCGGACATGGAAACTCTTCATGTCCTGCCCGCCGATGTCCAGTACGAATGAGACTTCGGGCAGGAAATGCCGGGCGGCGGTCAGGTGCGCCACCGTTTCCACCTCGCCGAAATCCAGCTGCAGGGCGGATTTGATCAGGGATTCGCCGTAGCCGGTCACAGCGGCGGCGGCGATCCGGGTGCGGGGGTTCAAGCGGCCGTATAGCTCGCGGCAGGCGCTGACGGCCGTTTCCAGGGGTTTGCCCTGGTTGCCGCCGTAATAGGAATGCAGCAGATTGCCGGCGGCGTCGATCAGCGCCAGTTTCAGGGTTGTGGAACCGGCGTCGATCCCCAGAAAGGCATCGCCGGCATACCCGGCCAGGTCGCCGCGGCTCACGGCGGCGTGGGCGTGGCGTTCGGCGAAACTCCGGTATTCCTTCTCGTCGCGGAANNTGGGGGCGAGCGGCTGGTTTGCCGACAGCCCGGCGCCGAGGCGTTGCGGCGAGGTTGCCGCATAAAAGTGTTCGCAGGACACCGGCTCGCCCTGCGGCGACAGGGCGGCGCCGATGGCGACCAGATAGGGCGAACACTCGGGACTGATTACCTGATCCGGCGTCAGCCCCAGCGTTTCGGCGAAGCGTCGCCGCAGTTCGGACAGGAAATGAAGCGGCCCGCCAATCAGGGCCACTTTGCCCCGGATGGCCCGGCCTTGGGCCAGGCCGCTGATTGTCTGGTTGACGACC
>DCTI01000222.1:2519-9271 GCA_002329525.1 Negativicutes bacterium UBA1444 | reverse complement strand
GCACGGCCACCGGGCAGGAAAGGTCGAATTTTGTCGCAACGGAATATATTTTACACATAAACCAGTTTGACCGCAAGCTAAAAATGCTGCCGAAAATGCTATAATGAGCGCAGAACCCAATGACGGATTCCCGGCTCTGGACTGCGGACCGCGAGATCGGGATCGGCAAAGGTTGCGAGGGGGTATGACGGTTGTCCCAGAAGGAATTGTGGGTGACTGCGGCGCTGATCCGCCACGAGGGCCGGATGCTGATTGCCCAGCGGCAAAACTCCGGACGCTTCGCCAACAAATGGGAGTTCCCGGGAGGCAAGGTCGATCCGGGCGAGACGCCGCCGCAGGCGTTGCGGCGCGAACTCGAGGAGGAGCTCGGACTCCGGGCGGAGATCGGACCGCTATATAGCGAGACGGTTTACATCCATGAGCAGGGACAGATTCGGCAATTTACCTTTTGGGTGGATCTGCCGGCGCGACCGGAACCGATTCAGCTGACCGAACATCAGGCGGCGGTCTGGATCACTGCCGCTGAATTGCCTGACTATGAGTTCGCCGGTGCGGACTGCGCCGTGGTCGAAAGATTGCTGGCGGACCAAGACTGAGTCGGCCGGCGTCAGCTGTTGCGCCGCTGTTTTTGCGTCTTCGAGGGAAAATCGGATATAATACATTCAAATTGACCGGACCGGTTGCGAAGATGAATTTACGGCGCGGATTTGCCGGTTGCCGGGGAGCCTCGGCGCGGTGACGGAAGGGGATGTGACAATGGAAAAAATTTGGCTGGCTGACGGTGCCACGGGAACGATGTTGCAGACTATGGGTTTAAAACCGGGGGATTCGCCGGATTCCTGGGCGATTCGCAACCCGGAGGCAATACTGGCGGTGCATCGGGCGTATTTGGAAGCTGGGGCGGAAGTGCTGACCGCCTGTACGTTCGGTGCCAATCGCATCAAACTTTCGCATTACGGCCTAGCCAAAGAGGTGGCGGCTCTGAATGCCGCGGCGGTGAAACTCGCCCGGCAGGCCGGCGGGGATAAAATCCGCGTGGGCGGCAATCTGGGGCCGACCGGCAAACTGATCCGGCCGCTCGGGGAACTTTCCTTCGAAGAAGTGTTCGATGTCTATGCCGAGCAGGTGGCGGCGTTGGCCGAGGCCGGCGTGGATTATTTCATCCTCCAGACGATGATCGACATCCAGGAGATGCGGGCAGCGCTTCTGGCCGCCAAACAATACGGCCGGGTGCCGGTGGTCTGCCAGATGACCTTCGAGGCCTCGGGAAGGACGGTCACGGGGACCGATCCGGCGACGGCGGCGGTGACGCTGGAATCGCTGGGCGCGGACATGGTCGGCGCGAATTGCTCGCTGGGGCCTGATCAACTGCTGCCGCTCGTGGAGAAGATGGTGGCGGCGACTTCCCTGCCGGTATGTTTGCGGCCGAATGCCGGAATGCCGACCCTGCAGGATGGGCGGACAGTATTCCCGCTCAGCCCGAAAGCTTTCGCGGCCTGGGTGCCCCGGATCGTCGAGGCCGGTGTTACGGCCATCGGCGGCTGCTGCGGGACGACGCCGGCGCATNNTTGCTGCCGGTGACGGTCGAGTCGCCGTTGCGGGAGGCGCATTGCCTGACCAGCCGGTCCAGCACCGTATATTTTGGCGCCGGGTACCCGATCCGGATCATCGGCGAGCGGATCAATCCGACCGGCCGCAAGGCGATGGCGGCGGAGCTGCGCGAAGGCAACCTGGCGACGGTGAAGCATGACGCGTTGGCGCAGCAGGAGGCGGGCGCGGCGATCCTCGATGTGAACGCCGGCGTGCCGGGGATCGACCAACCGGCGCTGATGACACGCCTGGTGGAGGAACTGTCCCAGCTGGTGACGCTGCCGCTGTCGATCGACACGACCGATCCAGCGACGCTGGAGGCGGGGCTGCGGATTTATCCGGGCCGGGCGCTGGTGAATTCGGTGTCCGCCGAGCCGGAACGGCTGGAGCAATTTTTGCCGATTGCCAGGAAGTATGGTGCTGCCGTGCTTTGCCTGCCACTGGCCCCGGGCGGTCTGCCGGCCGATGCGCGGGAACGGCTGGATACGGTGCGGCGGATTATCGACGCGGCGACGGCGCTGGGTTTCCGGCGCAAGGATCTGCTGCTGGACGCACTGACGACGACGCTGGCAGCGAATGCCGCGGCGGCGACCGATGTGTTGGAGACGCTGCGCCTGTATGGTGTGGAACTGGGGTTGCCGGTGTCGATGGGACTCAGCAATATTTCGCATGGCCTGCCGCGCCGGGATCTCATGAATTCCCAGTTTTTCGCGATGGCGGCGGCGCGTGGCCTGAGTGTACCTATCCTCAATCCTCTGGACCCGCTGATGCACGAAGCGATCAGCGCCGTGCAGGCGCTGTTGGGCCATGACCGGCAGGGGATTGCCTACAGCCGGCGGTTCGCGGGACAGGCGGCCAGCGTCGTGACGACGGTGAAACCGGTGCCGGCGGCAGCGACGATTTCGTCACCGGCGTCCATCGACTCGCCGCTGGCGCAGTTGCAGCAGGCGATTATCCAGGGTGAAAAGGAAGCGGTTCCCGGTCATGTGCAGGCGGCGGTGACGGCGGGCCACGATGCGGCGTACATCATCGACAACGGCCTGACAGCGGCGATGAACCGGTTGGGCGAAGATTTCGGCGCTGGCCGCTGCTTCCTGCCGCAGGTCTTGTTGGCGGCGGAAGCCCTGAAACAGGGATTTGCGGCGCTGAAGGAAGCGCTGCCGGCGTCGAAAACCGAGTCGCTGGGCAAGGTGATGCTGGCCACGGTGGCCGGCGACATCCACGATCTCGGCAAGAACATCGTGGCGGCGCTATTGGAAAACAACGGCTTTGAAATCATCGATCTCGGCAAGGACGTGCCGGTTGCGCGCATCGTGGCGGCGGCACAGGAACATCAGCCGGACATTGTCGGCCTGTGTGCGCTGATGACCACCACGTTGCCGCAGATCGACCGCAGCATTGCCGCACTGAAGGCGGCGGGCGTCGCTGCCCGGACGATGGTGGGCGGGGCGGTGCTGACGCCGGAATACGCAAAAAAAGCCGGCGCCGACGAATACGCGGCGGATGCCGTGGTCGCTGTGGCGCTGGCCAAAGGGCTGGTCAGGGAGAAAAAATAAATGCAAGTTTTTGTTTTGAACTGTGCCATCATTTTGGCGTTGTCAGTGCTGGCCGTAGTCGCGATGCTGTGGTTCCGTCGCCGGGTTGGTACGGACGCCCTGCGCCGCAACCATGAGGTGGCCGGATTTGTTTATTCGGTGGTGGGAGCGATTTTTGCCGTGACGGTGGCGCTCGGGGCCGATACAGCGCATGATGAATATATTCAGGCGGAAAAAGTGGCCGCGGCCGAAGCAATCCAGGTCGCAAATTTGTATCAACTGGCCGACTGGTTTCCCCAAGAGGACGGGAAGCTCGTGAAGGGGCTTCTGCTTCAATATGCCCGGACGGTGGTGGAAAACGAGTGGCAACGGTCGGTACATAAAGGGGAGCCGGCCTCGCCGGAGACGGAGGCGGTCTTCCACGGGCTGATGAAAGCGGTGCGGGAGCTGCAGCCAGCCACTATTCAGCAGCAGACGGCGTATACGGAAATGGTGCAATCGTTGTTTCAACTGCGGGAAGACCGCTATAACCGGTTGTATGGCAAACGTTCGGAATTGCCGCCGTTGCTTTGGTTTGTCGTCATTTTGGGCGGCTTCATCACAATCGGCTTTACCATGTTCTTTTCCATGGAAAGTACCAAAGCGCACATCGTGCTGATTTTGCTGGTTTCGGTGCTGATCTGGAGCAATGTCATGGTCATGTCCCAGGTGCATCATCCGTTCAACGGCATCAATGTCACGCCGCCCCGGGCATTGATCGCGTGGATGGCCCGAATCTGACCGGAGCTACTCTTCGGGCTGCTCCAGCGGACAGGTTTGCTCCATGGCCGAGGGAGTGGCATTGCGGACGGCCAGCCAGATGGAAACCGCCAGGAGGAGCAGACCGCCAGCGATGATCGGCAACGTCCAGAAATCGGCCGGAACATATTCGTAGAGGCCGAACAGGCCAAAACCGATGAACAGAATGGCTGCGAACCACTTCATCGCCCGCTCGGGGATTTTTTTGCCGAGGACGATGCCGAACAGAATGCCGATTCCATCGGCGATCATCATGCCAGCGGTCGTCCCGAGCCATACCGGCAGGATCGTCTGAAATTTGGCAGCCAGGGCGATGGTGGCCAGCTGGGTTTTGTCGCCCATCTCGGCGATGAAAAAGGCGATGGCGACGGTCCAGAACGGGTTGAACTTGTCTTTTTCCGCTTCATCGCCGAGTTCGTCGCCCCGGATGGTCCAGATGCCGAAGGCGATGAAGGAAATGGCGGCACCGATCTGAATATAGGATAAGGGAATGAATGCGGTCAGATAGCTGCCCACGAGAACGGCGAACAGGTGATTCAGCACGGTAGCCGCCAGCACGCCCCACATGACGGTTTGCCAGCGGAACTTGCAGGCGAAGGCCATGGCCAACAACTGGGTCTTGTCACCCATTTCGGCTAGGACAACGAAGGCCAGGGCAGTCAGGAATGCGGTCATAAATACGAGTCCTCCTTTGTTTTGCGGGGATATGCCGCCGACAAAAGAAAAAGCGAGACACTTCGGCCCGACAAAATGAATCGGGCCGAAGGTCTCGCTGATTGACTTTCGCCAACGGTTCGGCCAGGCGCTTGCGCCAGTGTGTTGACCGAACCCGGACAGCTACTCCCCTTCGGGATTATGAAAGATATTCTAATCGAATCCGCCGGTGACTGTCAAGGGGATCGGAAAACATTTCAGTTGCCGGCGGGCATCCCTTCTGTTACTATTACTGTTGAACTGATTGTATCCTGGAATTATGGATGAGAGGTTAGTAAATGTCGGACAACGGGACAGCGAAACATTCGCCGGAGAAGTCGGGACGGCGCTTCCTGCAGGGAGCCCTGATCCTGACGATGGCTGGCATTGTCGTAAAGGTCATCGGCAGCCTGAATTGGATTTTTTTGTCCTGGATTTTGGGCGGGGAAGGCATCGGAATCTACCAGATCGCTTTTCCCCTCTATCTGCTTGCCCTGAGCATCTCCGACGCCGGAATTCCGGTGGCGGTTTCCATCATCACGGCGGAGCGGGCAGCGAAGCAGGACTACCAGGGCGCCCAGCGGGTATTCCGGCTGTCATTCCTGCTGTTGGCAGTCACTGGCCTGCTGCTCAGCCTGATGCTGTATTTTGGCGCCGATTGGCTGATCGGTCACCGGATGATCCGCGACGCCCGGGCCTATTATTCGATCATCGCCCTGGCCCCGGCCATTTTTCTGGTGACGCTGCTGTCCAGCTTCCGCGGCTACCTGCAGGGTTGGCAGATGATGACGCCGACGGCCGTTTCGCAGATCGTCGAGCAGCTGCTGCGGGTGTTCACGATGCTGGTGTTCGCCCATTACCTGTTGCCGCGGGGCCTGGAGTTCGCCGCCGGCGGCGCCAGCATGGGCGCGGGTGCCGGCGCTTTGGGCGCGCTGGGCGTGCTCGTCTGGTACTATTGCCGCAGTCAGCGCAAGCTGCATGACCAGATGCGGCTGGCGCCCGTCCCGCCGGCGAGCGCGGAAATCGTGAGCAGCCGGAAACTGCTGCGCCGCATCGCGGCCCTGGCGCTGCCGGTGTCTTTGTCCAGCCTGATGCTGCCGGTGGTGGCCAATCTCGATTTGTTCATCGTGCCGCTACGGCTGGAAGCGGCCGGTTTCACCGTGGGGCAGGCGACCGAGCGTTTCGGCTATCTGACGGGAATGGCGGTGCCGCTGGTGAACCTGGCGACCATCGTGACGGCTTCGCTGGCGATCAGCTTGGTGCCGGCGATTTCGCACGCCAAGTCCCTGAATGACAGCCGGGAGGTCATGTACCGGACGGCAGGAGCGATGCGACTGGCCAATCTGACGACGGTGCCGTTTTCGGTGCTGTTGTTCCTGTTGGCCGAACCGGTGGTCAGCATGATCTACCATGCGCCCGGCGCGGCCGGCGTCACGCAGGTCATGGCCGGCGGGATTTTCCTGCTCGGCCTGCATCAGGTCACGACCGGATNNGCAGGGATTGGGGCGGACGAGCATTCCCGTGGTGAACATGGGGCTGGCGGCGGTGGTCAAAGTGGTGCTGAACTGGGTGCTGACGGCGATTCCCGCCCTGGGAATCCAGGGCGCGGGCTTGGCCACCCTGGCGGACCTCGGTGTGGCGGCGGGCCTGAACCTGTACTTTGTGTATCGTCATACCGGCTACTGTTTTCCGTGCGGCGATCTGCTGAAAAACGTGCTGGCGGCGGCGGTGATGGGCGTATTCGTTCGGTTTGCCTACGGACCGGCGCTGGGACTGCTGGGGATTCCCTTTGTCGCGGTGGCGCTGGTTTCATTGGCCGGCGGTCTGGTCTACATCGCGGTGATGCTGGCGACCGGCGGGCTGATCCGGCGGGACCTGGCCCGGATTCCCGTGATCGGACCGCGCTGGTTCCGGGAACCGGCGTAAGCTTTCGGCGATCTAATCGGACAAAAAAACAGGGCGGCGGTGTTCCGGATGACCGGGGTGCCGTCAGCCCTGTTTTCGTTTTGTCTGTCTGGGGTCAGGGGGAAAACTCGTTAATCAGCATTGTCCGCGCCGCGGCTAGAATGCCGTCGGCGTCGGCGGTGGGCGCGCCGCCTTGGGCGGTGGCCGCGTTGCCGCCGCCTTTGCCGCCCG
>DCTI01000222.1:0-2451 GCA_002329525.1 Negativicutes bacterium UBA1444 | reverse complement strand
CGGTGATGCGGGCGGCGAAGTCCTGGAGATCGGCGGCGCCGTAGCCGGCAAAGACGCGGGATACGAGACGGACTCCGCCGACCGGTGCCGCTTCGTTCAGCAGCCGGGCCGACAATTCGTCATGATAGGCTTTACGGAGGGTCTGCATCTCCTGATGCTGACACTCCTGCTTTTCCAGAAAACGTTCGAACGCCGGCAACGCCTGTTCCACCGGTGTGGAAAACCGGCCGGAAACTGCCCGGGCCAGTTCGTGTTTCAGGCGGTAATCGGCGAGCGCCCGGTAGCCGCAGGCAAATTCGACCCGGATGTTGTTCTTGCGTTTCTCCCAACCCCGAATCTTCAGCAGGCCGACTTCGCCGGCCTGGCGGACGTGGGTGCCGCCGCAGGGGCAGCAGTCGCAGTCGGCAACCGATACGAGGCGGATCTGCTCGAATTCCGCGCCGGGCGCTTTACGCAGCGCGTAGGTGGACAGTTCGGCGGTCTCGACGAATTTCGCCTCGACCGGCCGATTGGCGAAGATCACGGCATTGGCGGCGTCCTCGACTTCCCGGGCCTGCTCGGCCGACAGAGCCGGCAGCGTCACGTCGATCTGGACGGTGGCGGCGCTGAGATGGAAGCCGACATTTTCCGCCTGGTACTTGGCGAGAAAGACGCCGGACAGGATGTGTTCGCCGGTGTGTTGCTGCATGTGGTCGAACCGCCGCTGCCAGTCGATTTTGCCGACGACCGGGCCGTCACAGGGATCGCCGTCGACAGTGTGGATGATCTCGCCGTCCTTGGTCTGGACGGCTGACACCGGCAATCCGTTAAGTGTGCCGGTGTCGCAGGGTTGGCCGCCGCCTTCCGGATAAAAGGCGGTGCGGTCGAGGATGACGGCGAACCGGCCGCCGGCCAGCGCGGCTTTGCCGAGGACGGTCGCCGCGAATTCCTGCCGGTAGGGGTCTTGATAATACAGTTTTTCGGTTTGCAATGCTGTTCCCCGCCTCGCTTCCGTTGGTTTATTCCTGCCNNTATAGTTTTTCGGTTTGCAATGGCGGGCCCTCGCCTTTCCTTTGTTATTCCTGCCAGGTGGCCAGGATGTGGCCAAAGTAGAGCGTGTGGAAGTCGCCGTTGCCGTAGAAGGCATCTTTCAGGCCGCTTTCCAGCGGTTCGGGATTCATCGGCTGTTTGAAGACCACTTTGCATTCATAATGGAGCCCGGCGCCGGCGACCATCGGTGCGGCCACTTTCACACCCGGTAGTTTTTCCAGCCCGGCGGCGGCGAACTTGTCGAAGTCGCGGCCTGATTTGCTGCCGCAGACCGCCAGCGCCTTGGCCATGTCGGTCCGGGGAACGCTGACCGTGAACTCGCCGCTAGCTTCCAGCAAACCGTAGGTGAACCGCGATGGCCGGACCAATACGGAAAAGATGGGCTGGCCCCAGATGACGCCGACCGTGCCCCAGCCGATGGTCATGACATTGTCGCGGCCGCCGTGGCTGACCGTCAGAAAGGCGCCCTTGGGCAGGGTCTGAATGACTTGCGGCGCGTATTGGTCAAAAGATATTTCTTTCATTTTCGAATCCTCCTCGTTGTTGTGATCGGGCATTATCCCTATAAGATTATTGGCGGTTTGTGGGGAAAATCCTTGTCGCGGCAGCTGGTTTTTTCGCCGGGAAGGCCGTGTTTGCGGGTGTTTCGTGGCAAAAGACAAACGTACTGAAAAACGCTTGCTTTCTTTAAAAGTATACAGTATAATCAATTATACATTTATAGGCGTAACGCGATGAACGGGATACTGCTGGATTCAGGATTTCAGAGAGCCGCCGGTTGGTGCGAGGGGGCAATCCGGACAGACAGGTCCACCCGTGAGCGGCCGGTGACGAATCAGGACGGGGACCGCCCGATACAGCGGACAGAGTGGGCCGGCATTCCGGCAACTTGGGTGGCACCGCGGGAGAACCTCTACCTCTCGTCCCTGATCAGGGACGGGAGGTTTTTATTTATCCGCAAAACACGAATAGGAGTGATCAACATGTCGACAATCCACCGAGCGTACAATTTTAATGCCGGCCCCTCGGCCCTGCCTTTGTCCGCGTTGGAAAAAGCCCAGGCCGAGCTGCTGAACTTTTGTTGCACGGGTATGTCCCTGCTGGAAATGAGCCATCGCAGCAAGGAATACGAAGCGGTCCACAATCACACGATCGCGCTGCTCCGGGAACTGCTGACGATCCCGGAGGACTATGAGGTGCTGTTCCTGNNCTGCCGGCCGGCAAAAAAGCCGCCTATGTCACCACCGGCGCCTGGTCGGAAAAGGCCCTGGCCGAAGCGAAGAAGCTGGGCGACACCCAGGAAGCCGCGACGACCAAGCCCACCAACCACAACCGGATTCCGGCTGCCGCTGAACTGAAATACGATGCGGACGCCGCCTATCTGCACATCACCTCCAACAACACGATCTTCGGCACGCAGTG
>DCTI01000214.1 GCA_002329525.1 Negativicutes bacterium UBA1444 | reverse complement strand
CGCCTATGCCTCGCTCGGCGGGCCGGTCGTGCAGCGTGCCTGCACGCATGTGTCCGGTCCCTACGCCATTCCCAACGTGGAAATCAACGGTGTGGCTGTGTATACCAACAATCCGCCGGCCGGAGCCTTCCGCGGATTCGGTGTGCCGCAGGCGACCTTTGCCAGCGAGATGAATCTGAATCTGCTGGCCGATCTGACTGGGTTGAGTCCATGGGAGATCCGCTATCGTAATGCCCTGGAACCGGGAGCGGTGATGGCGACCGGACAGATCGCCGATGAAAGCACCGCGATCAAGGATACGCTGCTCGCCGTCAGGGACGAATATGAGTCGGCAAAAATCGCCGGCATCGCCTGTGCCCTCAAAAACACCGGCCTCGGTGTCGGTGTGCCGGATACCGGCCGGGCCATTTTGCGGGTCCGCGCTGGGCAAGTGGAGATTTTGACCGGGGCAGCCTGTGTCGGTCAGGGGCTGGCGACCATCCTGCGCCAGATCGTCTGCGAGACCGCGCCGGTGCCGCCCGAGGCGGTGGCCATGCACGCGCCGGATACCGATGTGACGCCGAATGCCGGGACCACCACGGCGTCGCGGCAAACTTTGTTCACCGGCGAGGCGGTCCGGCAGGCGGCGCTGGCCCTGGCGGAAGCGCTGCAGAATTCTTCGCTGGCCGAACTGGCTGGCCGCGAGTTCCGCGGCGAGTATACGGGGAAAACGGATCCCCTGAATTCCGACAAACCCCATCCGGTGAATCATGTGGCCTTCGGTTACGCCACCCAGGTGGTTTGTTTGAGTGAAAGCGGCTGGCTCCGAAAAGTAGTGGCGGCTCATGATGTCGGGCGGGCCATCAATCCCACCACGATCGAGGGGCAGATCGAAGGCGCGATCGCCATGGGGCTGGGCTATGCCCTGCAGGAGGATTTCCCGCTGAAACGGGGCGTACCGACGGCAAAATTCGGTACCTTGGGTCTGTTCCGTTCGACCGACATGCCGGAGATCAAAATCCAACTGATCGAAAAAAACCCCTCGGCGCTTGCCTACGGCGCCAAGGGGATTGGCGAGATCGCCACGATTCCGACCGCCCCGGCGGTTGCCGGAGCCTACTATCATTTCGATAAGATTTTCCGGACGCAGTTGCCACTGGCCAACACAAAATATAGCGCCAACTATTGAGGCGGCTGCGGGAACCGGCCGCACATCCGGCGATAGTCGTCCGGCGTATCCACATCTTCGAACAATTCCGGCGATTCCACGGCGACCTGGCCGATTTCCCCAGGGTGGGCCGCGATGATACTGCGAGCGCCCTGATCACCGGCCAGCGTGTTCAGGGCGTTTTGCCATTTCCGCAGGGAAAACAGGACCGGCAGACCGCGCTGGCCATCATGAACCGGGCAGACAATGCTTTTTCCCGATGCCTCGAAGGCGGCGATGAGCGAATTGATGAGTTCCGGTGTCACGAGGGGCTGGTCCGCCAGCATAAACAGAACGGCGTCCGCGCCCGGCGGCAACCCCTGCAACCCGGCAATCAGACTGGTCGACTGCCCCTGGCACCAATCCGGATTATGGATCACCGACAGCGGCAGATCCAGCACGGCGTCGGACACGGCGGCGCTTTCNNAAACCATCGGTTTTTCCGCCAACGGCAGCAGTTGTTTGAGTTTTCCCATCCGGCGGGCAGCGCCGGCGGCCAGGATAATGCCGATGATCATGTGAACTCCTTGAAACGATTCTGGCGAACGCTGCCGACCCAGACCGCTTGGACCCGCGGCAGGGCGGCAGTCAGGATCAGCCGGGCGAGTACTGTCGCATCAGCCGGTTGCGGCAGCAGATCCAGTTTGTTCAGAACAGGGATGACGGCAGCGGTTGACGGGGCCTTGGCCAAATAGCCGCCGGGATTTTGCAAAACGGCCAGGATGGCGTTCACGTCGATCGTGTCGCCGGGGGCCAGACCGGTGATGCCGGCGAAAACTTCCGGCCTGTGAACGTGATTTTCCGTGAGCGGCTTTCCCAATATATCCAGCCCGATCACCGGCGCCAGCAGCGAAGTGGCGGCCGGAATGACCGGCTCGCGGGGCAAATGTCCTTTGAGGGATCGGCCGGCCGAACCATCGCCTTCCACGAGAAAGAAGGTTGCGGGGAATTCGGCATGCAACCTGTCCAGCCAATCGGCAGGGATGCCGGCAAGCTTTTTTTCGGCCGGCAGGCGGCCACCGACCAGCAAGGGGATTGTTTCGGCGCAAGGATTCAGTAATGCGGCCTGCGCTGCCGCCGGCGAGACGACGGGAATGATCCGGACCACCGGCGGGGTTTCTTCGCACAATTTGGTGGTGGTGGTCGTGACGACCGACATTCCCAGTTCCCGGAGGCAACGGGCCCAGAGAAACATCAGGCCGGTTTTGCCGCCGCCGCCGATGAGCGTGATGATCTGCGGCTTGCGGGAAACTGNNCTGGGCCAATGAATCGGCCATCACGGCTCACTCCCTTCAGCGATTTCCGGTAGGCAAAGAGTTTGGAATAAAGGGGCGGATGCAGCATGAACCGACTGATTATCGTGAAAGGCGGCGGCGATTTGGCGACGGGGATCGCTCATCGCCTGTTCCGGTCCGGGTTTGATGTCCTGATCACGGAGATTGCCCAGCCGACGGTGATCCGGCGAACGGTGGCGTTTGCCAGTGCCGTCTTCGAAGGTCGGATGACGGTGGAAGCTGTTACGGCGGTGCGGGCAACGCCGGCCGAAGTCGCCGGCTGCCTGCGGGAGAGACTGATTCCGGTTCTGATCGATCCAACCTGTCAAATCCGGGAACAGGCAAAGCCGTGGGGGTTGGTCGATGCCATTCTGGCGAAAAAAAACACCGGTACGACGATCAATGACGCGCCGGTTGTCATCGGCGTCGGCCCGGGATTCACCGCCGGCGTGGCGGTGCACCGGGTCGTGGAAACCATGCGGGGACATGACCTCGGCCGGGTGATCGAAACGGGAGCAGCGGAACCGAATACCGGCATTCCTGGCGATATTGGCNNACCCCGCGGACGGGACCTTTTGGCCGCAAAAACAAATCGGCGATATTGTTGCCGCCGGCGACATTTTGGGGACTGTCGGCGCGACGCCGGTGGTGGGAGCGATTTCCGGCGTATTGCGCGGGGTCCTGTATCCAGGGCTGACCGTGACGAAGAATATGAAGATCGGCGACATCGACCCGCGGGCCAAAGTTCAGCATTGCTGGACGATCTCCGACAAAGCGCGGGCTGTCGGCGGCGGCGTGCTGGAAGCTTTGCTTATGGCAGAACCGTGTTTTCGACTTCCCAACGCTTGAGGCGGCAATAGCCCCAAGGGGCATAAAGACCCAGCGTGATGAAGGTCAGAACCAGAATGAGCAGCCACTGGAAGAAAAAACCAATGCCGGTGCCGACAAATTGTAACGGCTGGCCGTTCAGGTACGTGTTCGAGGCGATCCAGCGCTGCTGGGCGGAATAGGCCCATGGGAAGAACAGTCCGCCGGTTATGACGGACAGGAACAGCGTCCAGGCCAGCAGCCAGATATAGCCGAAGCCGGAGCCGCGGAACTCAAAAACGCCGCGATTCATGGCGAGGACCTCCTGTACAGTTTTTTGGCAGCGATTCGTTTATTTTTTCGATGGGGAAGAACTCGTCAACTCTTCCCGATGGTGTGCCGCCGCCTGCATTTTTTCCGCGTAGGTTTGGCCCGGGGCCCAGATGTCCCGGAACTGGTCGGCGTTTTTGAAGCCGGTACTCCACTGGAACGCACCCTCGGCGGAATAGCAGGCGAGTAGGAGTGGATTGTCCAGAGATTGCGGCAGGACACCATCTTCATCCGTGACCAGGACATATTCCCCCTCTGGGCTTTCTTCGAACGACAGGGCGGTGAGACCGTCCTCGATCGGGATTTCCTCAAATCCCAGGACGGCAAAAAAATCCCGAATCTCTTGCGGCAATTCTTCCATGGCTGATGCACTCCTCTCCCGGCTGTTTCTCTCATTGTATCGCAAGTTTGCGGGTTTTACAAAAAATACAATCATAGGGAGCTAAGGATATTTCGTTGGCGATTTGAAGGGATGACTATTTAGTTATTTTTGCATTATTCCGATAACATTGGTGATGGCGCTCAATAGCAGAGGAGGTGGGCACCGTGGCCGACGATACATTCCTGGTACCGCCGATTGAACGGCGCCGGCTGCCATTGGTGGCCCGGCGGACCGGAACTTGGGAGGAACATCCGCAGGAAAAGCAGCCCTTTGATCAGCGCGAACCGGCGAAGAAACAGGAACGACAGGAGCCGGACAAGCTCAAGGAAAAGCGGCAGGAAGCGGAAAAACTTCTGGAAAAAATTACGCACACTGAACATAAAATTGACTGCAAAATTTAGAGCCAGGACGGCTCTTCTTTTTTCATCCGTCGGACGCCGCCTGCTGACTTCGTCTTTGCGCTTCCTGAACGGGAAACTCGAATAATTTTGTGGCTTTATTCTGATAAAAAGCAGGAAAATATTGCAGGTAAGCCGAATAGAAATGAATGTGATTTTGCCAAAATCACGTTGGGAGGGGGCGCAGCGAAATGAGAGACAGAGGATTCATTGTCGCCCTATGTCTATTCTTGTTGATGGGCCTTTGCTCGACAGCCTTGGCTGCAACACCGCCGGAAGAACGATATAAAAACTTTTACGCCGATGGCTGGTTTGGCACCTATGCGCTGCGGGAATTCGACAAAATCGCGCCGGCTCCTGGTGTGAACTGGTTTGTTGATGATGCCCAGGACTGGCTGTCGCGGGCGCAGCGGGAAGGCTGGGTGGTAAAATACAAACCGGCCGAGGCTATGAATGGTTCGATTATTCTTGGGTATCACGATGGGTTGGTTTGGGTCGGTGTCGCCCGGGAGGTTACCGACAAGGGTCTGATTTTTNNCGGCGACGGCAAACCGGCCCGGTACTGGATCAAGTTCACGGACATCGCCGCGACAATCCATTTTCAGGGCTGTATTTTGCCGATACGAGCCCCGGGAGCTAAACAGGTCAGCCCAATGGCGGATTATAAAAACATTCGGGGTTCTACCGGATCGGCCTGGCCGGCGCTGGAATTTGACAAAATCGCCCCTAAACCCGGTTTCAACTGGCAAGGTCCGGAAATCAAATGGTCGGAAGACGCCGCTGAAAAAGGCTGGGTTATCGGCAATAAGCCTTCCTTGATAAAAAAAGGAGGCTTGCTGGTCCTGTTCAATCGTGCCACCAAACGGACCATGGTCGCGTTTGTCCGGGATGTGTTCGACTCCACCATCGTGTTCGATTTCGTAGATGTGCCATATAGCCGGGTGATTACGGCCCGACTGACCACGGAACAATTAATGGACGCCAATGCTTTGGGCGGCTTCGTGTTTGACTCCGTCATTTTACCGGAACGCAAAAAACGGTAGCAGCTAGGAGGCGGGATTCCGTTTGTCAACCTACGTATATCAACGTATGCCGATTGATGACGTGATTCCCGGCATGATTCTTGGGAAGATGCTGGTGACGCAGGACGGCAACAATTTTTTGAATGAAGGCGCCGTTTTGACGTTGCGGGTGATACAGACTCTGCAGGCGTGGGGATTTCGCTACGTGGACATCCGGGAAGAGGTCTCTGACGCCCCGCCGCCGCCGGCAATCCAAACGACGGAATCCGAGCGGCCGGCCGAAGAAGCGAGTGCCAGTCCGGCAGCTGCGGCGACAGCGACCGTGGACGTTCCACCGGGATTTATGGCCTATTATCAGACGGCGGTGCAGATTTTCAAGAAAAAGNNTGGGCCGGGCGCGGTTTGTCCGCGACGGCTTTGAAGTGGATGACATCCGCCAGATGGTCACAGAATGTGTGCTGCCGTTGATCGAAGACCCGACGGTGATGGACAACCTGCAAATGGCGCCGCATTCGGAGGATTATCTTTACCATCATTCGGTGGATGTGGGCATTATTGCCGGTTGTTTGGGGCTTTGGGCCGGTCGTCCGTATCGCGAGATCGAGGAGCTGATTTTGGGGGCCATGCTTCACGATATCGGCAAAACCTTGATTCCGTTAAAGGTCCTGAACAAACCGGACCTGCTGACGGAAGAGGAAATGAATCTGGTCCGGTTTCATTCGATTCGCGGCTACAAGTTTTTGAAGCAGAATACGGAACTGCCGCGCAGTATTCTGCTGTGCGCCTTACAGCACCACGAACGCGACGACGGCAGCGGCTATCCGCTTTCCGTCCGGGAGGACAAGATCCATCCGTATGCCAAGATTATCGCGGTGGCGGATGTTTTCGACGCCATGACTTCGGTGCGGAGTTATCGCCGGCGGGCGACTCCCTACGAAGCGGTCGAAACCTTGCGGCGCGAGATGGTCAGCAAACTGGACACCCAGATCTGTACGATATTTATCGACAAGTTGAGTCAACGCTTTGTGGGAGACGTTGTGGAACTTAGCAACGGCCAGCAGGGCGAAGTGATTTTCCTCAACCGCTTTGACAGCACCCGGCCGATGGTGCGGACGCGCGAAGGGGATTTTGTGGACCTGGACAAGAACCGAAACCTGTCTATTTGCAGAATGCTTCACTCGTAACGGAAAAGGTTGCTTCATGGAGGAATCGCGGTAAGTGCTGAACAGACAGGTTGAAAAATATAGCGTGAGCGAGCTGCAGGCAGGGATGATTGTGGCGGAGCTCATGACTTCCGAGGACGGCAAAGCCATTTTGGGCGCGGGGACCGTTCTGACGGATAATCGGATTCGCCTCCTGCAACAGTGGGGGGTGGATCGGGTGTCGGTTCTCCTCCCGCAAAGCAGACCTGAAACTGCGCAGGAAACGCCCTGGTCGTTCGACCGGGAGGCATTCAACGCCTATTATAAGGACACGGTGGATCTGGTCAAGACCGCATTCAAGTCAATCAGTCTGTTCCGGGAAGTTCCGGTGGCCCGCATGCAGGAACTGGCGAATGAAAAGATCGATCCGCTGGTGGATGCGCCGGGGGTCATGAACCATCTGCTGATGATCCGCCATACGGACGACTACACTTTCGAACATTCCGTGAATGTCGCGGTCTTATCGGGAGTGATTGGCAAATGGATGGGCCTGAAGGGACAAAACCTGCGGGATCTGATTTTCGCCGGCCTGATGCATGACATCGGCAAAAGCCAGGTACCGCCGGAGATCCTGAACAAACCGGGAAAATTGTCGGCCGAAGAAATGGACATCATGAAACGCCACACCATCCAGGGCTATTATTTGTTGAAAGAGGTGCCCAGAACGCCGTTGGTGATCATGTGGTCGGTTCTGCAGCATCACGAACGGATGGATGGCAGCGGTTATCCGTTGCATCTGCGGGGCAGCAACATTCACGAGTTTGCCCGGATCATCTCGGTGGCCGATGTTTATGACGCCATGACTTCGGATCGGGTCTACCGGCGCCGGACGACTCCCTACCATGTCGTTGAGGCGCTGTTCCGGCAGATGTTCAATGTATTGGATCCGGTGGTGTGCAGTAAGTTCCTGTACCATGTGAAGGATTTCATGACTGGCAACATCGTGATGCTCAGCGATGGCCGTCAGGCGGAAATCGTCCATCCCGGGGCCTTCCCGGCCGGGCTGCCGCTGGTGAAAACGACGGACGGACAATTTATCAATCTAGAACAAAAACGAGACATCACGATCTATGGACTAATCAGCGCCTGATTTGTTACAATTTATTATCGACATGCAAGTTTGCAGCCGCCGTTGCTTTGCGACGGTGGCTGCCTTTTCAACTTTTTTCAGATCGATGAAAGGACGTTTTTCATGCGTATTTGCGAGCTTTTCCAGTCCCGAAAACCAGTGGTGTCCTGCGAAATCTTCCCGCCCAAACACGACTATCCCGTCGAGACGATTTTTGATACGCTGGCGGCGCTCAGCGAACTGCGTCCGGACTACATCAGCGTGACTTATGGCGCGGGGGGAAGCTCCTGCGCCCGATCCGTCCAGATCGCTTCCAAGGTCAAAAACGATTACGGCGTGGAAACGCTGGCCCATCTGACCTGTGTCGGCGCAGATTGCCGGACCACTGACGAGGTGTTGGAACAGCTGCAACGGGAGAACATCGAAAATGTACTGGCGTTGCGCGGCGACCTGCCGCCGGAGATTCCCTGCGGCCATGGCGAGGAATATCACGAGTACGCCAAAGACCTGATCGCTCATATCCGGGAGCGCCACAATTTCTGCATCGCGGCCGCCGCCTATCCGGAAGGCCACCCGAAATGTCCCAGCCTGGCCCAGGATCGGGAACGGCTGAAACAAAAAGTGACGGCCGGCGCCGATTTTTTGATCACGCAGTTGTTCTTTGACAATCGTCTGTTCTATGACATGCTCGATCAGCTGGCGAAGATCGGCATCCACTGTCCGGTGACGGTCGGCGTGATGCCGGTCCTGAACGCGGCGCAGATTCGCCGGATGACCGAACTATGCGGCGCCTCCATTCCGAATAAGCTGACGGACCTGCTGAACCGTTACGGGAATTCTCCGGCGGATATGGAAAAAGCCGGCATTGATTACGCCTGCGCTCAGATCGTGGACCTGGTGGAACATGGTGTCGACGGCATCCATTTATATACGATGAACAAGCCCAGACAAACTGCCCGGATTTAGCACGAAACCGGCCTGCGCTGACCGGCGGGGCAATTTGCGGCGAGTCGCCGCCTCCAATGAAATCGTGAAGAAAGGTTGGGGTACAAATGAATCAGACCGATCAGAGTTGCGTCAATACACTGAGGTTCCTGGCGGTAGACGCCGTGGAGCAGGCCAAGTCGGGCCATCCGGGGTTGCCTTTGGGAGCGGCGCCGATGGCGTACGTGCTGTGGGATCGTTTCCTGAAGCATAATCCAGCGAATCCCCAATGGGTCGACCGGGACCGCTTCGTTCTTTCCGCGGGCCACGGTTCCGCCCTTCTGTATGCCCTGTTGCACGTATTCGGGTATGATCTGCCGCTGTCGGAGCTGAAGAAGTTCCGGCAATGGGAATCGCGGACGCCAGGGCATCCGGAACACGGAATGACGCCGGGTGTGGAAGCAACTACCGGCCCGCTGGGTCAGGGCTTCGCCATGGGCGTGGGCATGGCCGCCGTGGAAAAACATCTGGCGGCGGTGTATAACAAGCCGGGCCTGCCGATTGTCGACCACTATACCTATGCGCTGGTTTCCGACGGCGACCTGATGGAGGGCGTCTGCGCCGAGGCCGCTTCGCTGGCGGCAACGCTGGGGCTGGGCAAACTGATCTATTTGTATGATGATAATCATATTTCGATCGAAGGCAGCACGGACATCGCCTTTACCGAAAACGTCCGCCTGCGTTTCCAGGCCTATGGCTGGCAGGTGCTGACGGTACCGGACGGCAATGATCTCAACCTGATCGAGGAAGCGATTCGGTTGGCCAAGGAAGACAAGGACCGTCCGTCGCTGATCGCGGTGCGGACCCAGATCGGCTTCGGCAGCCCGAAACAGGGAACCGCCGCCGCCCATGGCGAACCACTTGGCCCGGACGCGGCCGCCGCCACCCGTGAAGCCTTGGCCTGGCCGCCCGACAAGCGATTCCATGTGCCGGCGGAAGCCGCCGCCCATTGCCAGCAGGCCGTGGAGAAGGGAAAGAACGGCGAAGACCAGTGGAATAATCTGTTCGCCGAGTATCAGAAACAATATCCGGCGGAGGCGCTGGCTTTTCACAATGCGATGGCCGGAGTCCTGCCGACGGGATGGCGGGACAAAATTGCGGAGTTTCCGGCCGGCGGCATGGCGACCCGGGAAGCGTCCGGCAAGGTGATGAACCAGCTCGCCGGGCTGTTGCCGTCTTTGATCGGCGGCTCCGCCGACCTGGCGCCTTCCAACAAATCATATCTCGACGGGCTGGGCGACTTCAGCACGGCCAATCCCGCCGGCCGCAACCTGCATTTTGGGATCCGTGAACATGCCATGGGCGCCATGGTCAATGGGATGGCCCTGCATGGCGGCGTGATTCCCTACGGCGCAACGTTCTTCGTGTTCGCCGATTATCTGCGGCCGGCCCTGCGGCTGGCGGCATTGATGCAGACGCATTCCATTTTCGTCTTCACCCATGACAGCATCGGCGTCGGCGAAGATGGTCCCACCCATCAACCGATCGAGCAGCTGGCCAGCCTGCGGTCGATTCCCGGCCTGACCGTGCTGCGGCCGGCGGAAGCCAATGAAACCAGAGCGGCCTGGAAACTGGCCATCGAGCGAAAAAAACCGGTGGCATTGGTCCTGACCCGCCAGAAGTTGACCACCATGGAGGAATCCGAGTATGCAGCGGCGGACGGCGTTCCTTACGGTGCCTACATCGTGCAGGAAGCGGAGCAGAAAAAGCCGCAGATCATTCTGTTGGCCAGCGGGTCCGAAGTGGAAATCAGCATCAAGGCGGCGATCCTGCTGGAGCAGAAAGGCTATCGGGTGCGGGTGGTTTCCATGCCGTCGTGGGAACTGTTCGACGAACAGAGCGAAGCGTATCGGCAGGCTGTTTTGCCGCCCGGAGTACCGGTGCTGTCGGTAGAGGCCGGGATCACGATGGGTTGGAGCAAATACACCGGCAGCAAGGGCGCTTCGCTGGGCATCGACCATTTCGGCGCTTCCGGCCCCGGCCCGACCGTGATGACCAATTTCGGCTTCGCACCGGAAAATGTCGTGGCACGGGCTCTGCCGTTGCTGAAATAGACGGGTTCCGTCCCCACAAATTCTCGTTCGCAAGCCAAAAGTCACAGGAGGATGCCCATGGATTCGAAATTCATTATCGTCGACGGTAGTAGTCTGATTCACCGGGCATTCTACGCGTTGCCGACACTCACGACTTCCAGCGGCCAGTATACCAACGCCGTGTTCGGCTTCACGAACATGATCGTCAAACTGCTGGCCGACTGGCAACCGGCCGGCATGGTCGTAGCCTTCGACAAGGGAAAGAAAACCTTCCGCAACGAGGAATACGCGGATTACAAGGCACAGCGCAAACCGACGCCGACGGAACTGTCCGAGCAGTTTCCAATGGCGCGGGAAGTGCTCGAAGCGATGGGAATCACCGTCCTGGAAGTGGAAGGGTTCGAGGCCGACGATATCATCGGGACGCTGGCGGCCCAGGCGTCGCCGCGGCAGGAGTTCCTGATCGTCACCGGCGACCGGGACGCGCTGCAGCTGNNGTCAATGAGCATGTCCATGTGCTGCTGACAAAAAAAGGGATTTCTGAATTCGAAGAAGTGGACCCCGCGGTTCTGACTTTCTCGTATGGGCTGACGCCGGTGCAGGTCATTGAAATGAAAGGTCTGATGGGCGATGCCTCCGACAACATCCCCGGCATCCCGGGAGTAGGCGAGAAAACCGCAAAAAAACTCATCGCCGATTTCGGATCGGTCGACGGCGTCTATGCCAACA
>DCTI01000001.1:10870-18783 GCA_002329525.1 Negativicutes bacterium UBA1444 | reverse complement strand
CGCAACATCGGCTCCCGTCTTTTATTTCAGTCCCAGAATCTCTTTGATCATCCTGATTTTGCTTCGGCTGACCGGCACCTGTTCCGTTTTACAATCAGCCATTTTCAGATAGTAGGTGCCGTGAAACCAGGGGATCACCTCCAAAACCTTGTCGACATTGATGATAAACTGGCGGTGAACCTGTACAAACTTGTCCCGGGCAGTGGCTCTCTCGGTCAACAGAACAACAATGTCCTGAAAGCTGAAGGATGTTGAATATTCGGCGTTCTGGGTCCGAATATAGACTTCCTTGTCCTTCACCCCCACCGTCACGATGTCTTCCGGCGCCAACGGCATAATCCTGCCGCCAGCCTGAACGCAGATCCGGTTGACATCGGCCTTGGGCGGCGGCGGCGTTTTTTGCAGCAGGCAGTTCAGTTTGCTCATAACGCCGGCCATTTTTTCTTCGGTCACCGGTTTGGTGATATAGCCGACCGTCGGCGTGTCGAATGCCTCCAGGGCATATTCGGGGTGCGCGGTGACAATGACGATCAATGGTGGATTTTTTAGGGTCTTAAGTTTACGGGCCATTTCCAGGCCGGAAATGCCAGGCATCTGAATGTCCAGAAAAACCAGCCGGGGTTTTTGTTCGGCGATAAACGCGATAGCATCGAACGCGTTGTTGTATTTGCCGACGATCTTCACTTCGTCGTAAGGCTCCAGCAAGTACTCGATCTCGTCGCAGATCGGCATTTCATCATCGACAATCACCGTGGGTATCATCACGCGCTCACCTTGCTTTCAAAAGGGATCCGGATGGTTGCCTGGGTGCCGGCGTCGGGATGGCTGGCGATAGACAGTCCGTAGGGTTCACCATATAAACTCTTCAAGCGCTGCGAAACATTCTTCACGCCGATGCGTTCTGATTCCGTCATCAAGCCGGCCAGTTTCTGGGGTGAAATGCCGACACCATTGTCCTGAATGCACAATAGCATTCCTTGGTTTGTCAGCCGGCCGTTGATCGTCAGCCGGCAGTCGCTGACCTTGGGGAACAGGCCGTGATCCAGGGCATTTTCCACCAGCGGTTGCAGGGTCAGCGGCGGAATTTGGGCTTGCTCCAGAGTCGGGTCGATGTCGATGTCCACTGCCAGCCGTGAACCGAAGCGGACCTTGGCAATTTCCAGATAGGCGACGATACCGTCCATCTCGTTCTTCAGCGAAATGAATTCCGTCCGGTTGTCGAAGCAACGCTGCATGAGCGTCGCCAGATGCGCCAGCAGGTTCCGGGCTGTTTCCGGGCTGGTGCGGCAAAAAGACATGATCGTGTTCAGTGTGTTATAGAGAAAATGCGGATTGATCTGTGCCTGCAATGCCTTGAATTCGGCTTTCTCCCGCATTTTTTTCTGTTTGTCGCCTTCCGCCAGTTGGATCTGCACGGACAACAAATGGGCGTGACCGTCGGCCAGTCGGATGTCCACTTCGCTCACGCCGTTGATTTCCTTGCGCGACAACTTGATGGTGCCGGCCACTTCGTCGCCGTGCACGAACAACGGCGCTACCACGCCCGATTTCAAAGGGCAGTCCGCTACCGGGCAGCCGCGTTCCTCCGGTGTATACATGACCACCAGGCGTTTTTCCTGGATCGATTTATGGGTCGACTGGGTCATGATTGCCTCGCCGACCCGATGATGGTCGTCGCCGGCGCCGACAAAGGCGAGCACCCGCGCGGCGTCAGTAATGGATACCGAGTCCACCTTGGTCAGTTCGTAGATGATTTGCGCCGTCTTGACCGCCGAGGCTTCCGTCAAACCCTGCCGCAGGTAGGGCAACGTCCGGCTGGCGATCTCCAGCGACAGTTCGGCGGCATCGGCGCGGTGGGCCTCGCGGGACGACTGGAGATCCTTGATGATGGTGATGAAAATGATGGTTCCCAACACCGTCACCACGGTGGTTGGAACTGCAATGGCTTTTTCCAGGGATACCGCAGCCTCAAACGGTTTGGCGAACAAAATAACCAGCGATTTCTGCACAAATTCGCCCACAAGCGCCAGCAACGCTCCTGCCTTCCAATCCAGCCGGTTGATGCCGCGGCGCTGCCGGGCGAAGCCCGCCATCAAACCGCCGATCACGGCGGAAATGCCGCAGACTTCGGCGGTAAAGCCGCCGAGCAGATACCGGTGAGTCCCGCTGATGAGACCGACCGTGCCGCCGACCCATGGTCCTCCCATAATGCCGCCGATCAAAGTTCCCACCAGCCGGGTGTTGGCCAGAGCGTCCTCGACTGGAATGCCGTGATAGGTGCCGATGATCGACAAAGCGGAAAAAATGGCGACCAGGGTGACGAAGTTCCGGGGCCGCGTGGGTTGCAGGACACACTGCGTAATAAATTTGTTACGTCCGAATAGGTACGCGGAACTGGCGATGAGCGCCGCGTCTCCCAACAGATCAAGCAGCATGACTGGATCGTCCTCCCCCAAAATAGCAATTCAACTTATCCATTGGCTTTTAACGTACCCGGCCGCGTCTAAGGGAAAAATAGATGCCGGCCGTGGACAAAAGCGTAAAAACGATCAGGACATTGCGGGTGCTGGCCAGCACCGTGGCTGCGGCATCCGCGCCGATGGCCTGCCGGCCGCCGTTCATGGCCATGATCAACGCCACAATCGACATGCTGACGGCTTGTCCCACCATCCGCATGGTCGCCAGGGAAGAAGCGGCGGTTCCATACTTATCCTTGCCGACCGATCCCATGATGGCATTGTTGTTCGGTGACGAAAAAAAGGCGAAACCCAGGCCAATCAGAGCCAACTCGGCCATAATCACCGGCAGCGTCGTCGCGTGGGTGACAAAGATGAAGAAAAACAGCCCGACCGTCGTCATGGCCATGCCGGCCGAAGCCACGATGCGCGGTTCGACCCGGTCGGACAGGCGACCCGCGAACGGAGAAAAGGCCGCCATCAAAGCCGGCTGGGACAGCATCACCCACCCTGCGGACCGTGCATCCAAGCCCATGACTACCTGCAGATGGAGTGACGCCAGGAACCCAATCGCAAAGGTTGCGCTGTAATTGATCATGGCCGCCAGGTTGGAAAATGCGAATGTCACATTTTCCGTAAACAGTTTTATATCCNNCCAGGGGATGTAGCCGCCGGTTCTCATACCGGAAAAAACCGGCCAACAGCAGGAGGCCGGCCACCAGCAGCGCCCGCGGCGTCCAACCGTCCATCAGAAAGGAAAAGCCGTACAGTGACGAAACCAGTCCCGCCATGTACAGCCAGCAACCGACGACGTCGAACCTTTCGCCGGCACTGCTCTCCTCCCGGCGCAAAAAACGGTAGGCGACAAAAAACACGAGAAACCCCAGGAAAGCACTAAGGCCAAAAATAATCCGCCAGCCATAGTGGAAACTGATCAGCCCGCCCAAGACCGGCCCGGCCGACAGGCCGACGTAGGTCGAAGCCGTGGAATACCCCAGGGCTCGGCCGCGGCTTTCCGGCGGATACGCGGCAGCCAGGATGGCCATGCCTGTGCTGAAGATAAAGGCGGCGCCAATCCCCTGGACAGCCCGCATAAAAATCAGCCAGGCCGCTGATTCTGCGATCCCGCAGAGAAGTGTCGCCAGGGAAAACAAAAAAATCCCGGCGGTGTAGATGCGATTGCGCCCCCTGAGATCGGCAAACCGGCCGGCCGGCAGCAGGCAGGTCGCCGTGGCGAGAATGTAGGCGGTCGGCACCCAGCTCAGGACTGTCGCACTTACTGAGAATTCACGGCCGATCGACGGGATCGCAATGTTGAGGGAACTGGCCATAAACGGTGTGACAAAGGATGTGGCGGTAACAATCAGTAATACTGTTTTTTCGTAGGTCAAAATGAACGGAGTCTCCTCACTGTCGATTTTTGCTCAGAATAATTCTACCTCAACCACGGCTTCCTCGTCCAGTTCGCTGCACTCCGCGGCTATCCGCAGCCAGCCGTCCGCCTGTGTCAGCGTCGAAATCAGGCTGGCGCCTTTCGGCAAGATCCGGGCCACCGGCAGCGGCTCTCCCGGCTCCAGAACCACCCTCAGAAATTCTTCGGCGCCGGGACGGGAGCGAAATCCGTCCGCCAGCCGGGCCCGGACGAACTGTCGCTGCGGCAACGGCCGGCGTTGATATTCATGCAGCAACTCCTTCAGGAACAAAGTGGCTGTAAGCAGGCAGGAAACCGGATAGCCGGGCAAACCGACCACCGGTTTGCCGTCCGCCAACGCCAACAGAACCGGCCGACCAGGACGGATGGCCACGCCATGGCATACTACCTGGCCCAGACAGTCCAACACCTTTCGGGTAAAGTCTCCCGCTCCACCAGACGTTCCGGCATTCAGCACGACCAAATCGCTGGCGGCAACGGCTGCACCGACGGCCTGTCGCAATCGGGGCAAATCATCGGGAACCACGGGATGGCGTCGGACTGATGCCCCCCATCCGGCGAGCAGCGCGGCCAGCATATAGGAATTGATGTCCCGGATGCGGCCGGCGGGAAGTGCGTCCGCGGAATCCACGATTTCGTCACCGGTCGGAATCACCGTGACTCGGGGCCGGGCCATCACTGCCACCCGGTCCGTTCCGGCCGCCATGGCCGCAGCAAGCTCGGCCGGTCCGACTATTTTCCCGGCCGGCAATATGATCGCGCCGGTTTCAATGTCTTCGCCGATTTGCCGGACATGCTGGCCAGGCCGGGCCGCCGACCTGATCTCGAGACGGTCGGCTGTCACCGTTGCCTGTTCGATCATGACCACGCTGTCCGCTCCGATGGGCAAGGCATCGCCAGTATCGACCGGCACGGCCTGGCCGGGCTGACAGTTGGCAGCGCCGACCGGTCCGAGTGGAAGGAACACGGGATGATTCGCTGTTGCTTTTGTGGTATCAACCGCATGAACGGCAAAGCCGTCCATGGCCGATCCCGCATAGTGGGGTACGGAACGTCGGGCCGGGACCGGCCTGGCAATGACTCGGCCAATGGCCTCCGTGATTGCGATTTCTTCCGTCGGGCAGGAGTCCAGCCAGCCAGATTCGCAAAGCTCTGTCCGCCAGCGTTCGAGGGCCCGCTGTCGCGGCCAACCACTCCCGGTGTTCATTGCAACACCCCCCTAAAAGGACCACTGAGCCGATCCGGCAGCACTTGGACTGCCACTTCGTCGCCAACCCGCAGCTCCGGTTGGCCGGCTTGCGTATACACCATACCGTGCGCCCTTGTCATTACCGTAATCAGACCGGATTTGGCCGGCAGCGGCCAGGCGGTCAGATCGTTGCCGTTCGTTTCCAGCCGCACCCGAAAAATTTCATCCCGTTCGCGGTCCGGCCGCAGTGGTGAGCCCAGTTTGGCCCGGACGGCAATCCGGCAGGGCAATTCGGTCATTCCTTGCCAAGCGGCCAGCGTCGGCTCCACGATTTCCTGAAAAACGGTCATGGCAGCGACAGTATGGCCCGGCACACCGAAGATCAGCGTGTTTTCCCGCCGCGCCAGCAGGGTCGGTTTTCCCGGTTTCAGTGAGACTCCATGAAACAGCAGTTCGACGTCCGATATCGCCGTAATGGCGGCCGTGGTAAAGTCGCGATCGCCAACGGAACTGCCGCCGGAAACCAGAATCAGGTCGGATTCGGCGACCGCCCGCTGGAGGGTGTCCAGCAGTCCGGTGCAGGAGTCAGGGATGCGGTCGGCCAGACGGGTTTCGCAACCAGCCGCCTCTGCCAGCGCTGACAGGGTAAACGAGTTGACGTCACGAATTTGGCCGGGTTCAGGAACCATACCCGGCGCCACAACTTCATCCCCGGTCGTAATGATTGTGGCAACCAGCCGCTTCACCACCCTCACCCGGGTCAGGCCACAGGAAGCCAGAACGCCGATATCCGGAATGCCGATCCGTCGGCCCGCCGGAATGACTACCGCGCCGGCAGGGGTGTCGTCGCCGCGCCAGATGATGTTTTGGCCGGGCGCAACCGGCTGTTCGATCAACAGCCCTCCGTCGGCGCTCCGCCGGGTATATTCCTGCATGATCACCGAATCGGCACCGGCGGGCAGTATCCCGCCGGTCGGCACCCGAACCGCCTGCCCGGGCTGAACCCGCAGAACGGCCTGATGACCCATCCGAACCTCGCCGATCACTTCAAGCCTAACCGGTGCATCGGTGCTTGCCGGCACAGTATCCCCGGCGATCAGGGCGTAACCGTCGACGGTGGTACGGTCGAACTCCGGATTGTCTGCCGGATTGATAATATTTTCGGCGGTAATTCGGCCCAATGCTTGCTGAAAATCGACCATTTCCGTATGGCGTGGCAATTTTTCCGCGCAATCCCGGGCAATCCGCCGGGCTTGCGCCAGCGGAATCAGATTCCAGCCTTTCATTCGCAGTGCCTCCAGTTTTTCTTGATCTCAGGGTCCAAAAATGCTCTCCCGTCCTTTCAACAGACAATCAAAACACGTCAGTTGCTGGCCGGCAGGTTTAAATGGCTTCCCGCACTCATTGCAGAGTGGATATTCCTGCACGCGCAGAGTATGTTCCCGGGCCGGCCCGGCTGCTGCCAAAACGAGGCAAGCTGTCGGGCAATGAGCCGTGCATAGGCCGCAGCCGGTGCATAGCAAAGGATTATGCCGCAATTCCATTCGCTGTTCGTAATCCGTCGCCGTCAGTGATCCGGTCGGACAGACTTTTGCGCACAGACTGCAGGCCAGGCACTCGCCGTCGATGCCGACAACGGGAAAAACGCTTTGAGATACTTCATCCGGCTCATGATATTTCAGGCCGCTCAAAATTTTTGCCCGGTCCTGCGCTTTCGGCAGCGGAACCGGGTTCTCTTCCGCCCAGATCACATTCCGGACGGTGGCAACTCCCGTTTCCAGCAGAGACCCAAAAAAAGAACGCCGGCTAAGCAGTCGGGTTTCTTCCGCCGGTGGCGGCGGCTGCATTTCCTCCCGAATACACGGCTTTCCGTAGCGCGCCAAAAAGCTGTTCGCCGCGGCCAGTTCCTTTTCCAGGTGGTTGGCGATCGCTGGATTGCACTGCCGACAACCGGCGAAGTAAATAAAAATATCCCGGGGCGGCTGGGTTGGTCGCGTCAGGGCCAACGCCACCAGATCCCGCGCATTCAAGAAACCGAGGCATGGCCAGGGCCCGCTTCCCTTTCGGCGACAGGAAAGATGCACCGTATCGGCCGGGTCGGCGATCAGAGAGGCCCAAGTCGCCGGCAATATTCCCGCGACGCCGATGGCGTCCACGGGACAAACCGCCTGGCACAAGCCGCACCCATCACAACGTTCCGGCCAGGCCTGGCCGCTTTCATCCCAGCATTGCCGGGGGCAGATATTTCGGCAGTTGTGACATTCGGTCCGTTTATAGTTATAATTAAGACAGCGGTCTTCATCCAGCACAAAAAAGCTCATGGATAAAGGTTCGCTACTGGCCGTTCAATGTCCTGCCACAATACATTTTCACCCNNCCGGCGACAAGGAATCAGGAAAAACGTGGCGAATAATTATATTGACCTATGGAAAGGATTTGTGTATGCTCAAAGCGTGGTTTATCGCAATGCGTCCCTGGTCCTTCACCGCCGCTTTCGTTCCGGTAGCAGTGGGAACGGCATTGGCTGGGAGTCAGGGATTTTTTCATCCCGGATTGTTTCTGCTCACCGCCCTGGGCGGCATTTTAATGCAGGCCGGAACCAATTTCATTAATACCTATGGGGATTACCGCTNNCCGCGCGGGTGTCGATACCATCGAATCCGCCCATACCTGCCCCCAGCTTGTCACCGGCGCCATGCGGCCGGCCGACATGAAGCGCGCCGGTTTCCTCGCATTCGGCGCTGCCGGCCTGATCGGCCTGACGCTGTCTTGGCTTTGCGGTTGGGAGATCCTCGCCATAGGCTTGGCGGGGCTTCTCGGCGGCTACACTTATACG
>DCTI01000001.1:0-10839 GCA_002329525.1 Negativicutes bacterium UBA1444 | reverse complement strand
TTCATTCAAACCGGTGTTCACTCCTGGCTGCCGGTTCTGGTGTCGCTGCCGGTCGGTTTTCTGGTTTCAGCCATTCTGAACGGCAATGACGTCCGGGATATCGGGCATGACCGCTCGGCCGGCATTGAAACCCTAGCGACAAAACTGGGCGGGGTATCCGGACTGCAATTGCAGCGTCTGCTTTATTGGTCCGCGTTCCTCTCCCTGTTGCTGATGTTCATGCTGAAACTGATCCCCGTGACCGCCCTGCTACCCTTCATACTGTTGCCGGTATTACGCAGGACGTTGCGCGTGATTCGGGAGGCCGAGGCCGGGCAGGCGGAATCCCTGTTGCTGTTGGAAAAAATGGCGGCGGCCTTTCATTTTCAATTTGGCATTCTGCTTGCCGTCGGGCTGGCCATCTCCCCCTGGCTGGCCGGGAAAGGACTATAGGCGATGAAATCATTATGGGCCAGCCTGTTGTTGGCCACTATTTTCTGGGTTATGACCTTTTCGCTGAAACTGCTGAATTTTTGGCTTTCCATGTGTATTGCCGTAACGACGCTGACGACATTGGCGATCCGCCTCGATGGTCTGCCAATCCGGCGCGTCGACTGGCGCCTGCGGTCCGTCATTTCCGGTCTTTTTGCCGCCGCAGCCCTGTACAGCATCTTCTGGCTCGGCAACAGTTTCTCGCAGCTTTTATTTTCCTTTGCCAAACCGCAGGTTTCCTCAATTTACGGAATCCGGACCCAAGGGGAAACCCTGCTGATTGGCTTGATCCTGTTCTTTGTCACGAGTCCCGGCGAAGAAATTTTCTGGCGTGGCTTTGTGCAGCGTCGGCTGGTCCGGCGATTCGGTCGTAAAAGAGGCTGGTTGCTGGCTTCAGCGGTTTATGCCGCAGTTCATATCGCGTCCGGCAATTTCATGCTTACGATGGCCGCCCTGACCGCCGGCCTCTTTTGGGGCTGGTTGTACCTGAAGGAACGCAATCTCGTTCCCTGTATTGTTTCCCATTCCGTCTGGACAGTAACGATTTTCATCCTGTTGCCGATTCTCTAACGGCAGCTGATTCCATTCAAAGGAGACGAATGCATGAATCTTTCTTCCATCTATGCTCCGGTCCAACTCTTGCTGGGACAGACGGAAGCGGAACTCGACCGTTTGGTGCAAGAGTACGGGGACCCGGAGGTCCATGAAGTATTGGGACAGTTTCTTTCCCACCCGGGAAAACGAATCCGCCCCGCCCTGCTGTATCTCTCGGCCGGCGCCGGCAATCCCGGGCAACGGGAAAATTCCCCTCACCTTGTCAAAGCCGCAACCGCCTTTGAACTGGTGCACAGCGCCAGCCTGGTTCATGACGACATCATTGATGTGGCCGATTTGCGGCGCGGCGCAGCAACGGTCAATGGCCGCTTCGGCAATACGGTCGCCGTGCTGGCCGGTGATCTGCTCTATGCCCAGGCATTTTTGATGTTGCCCGAAAACGTTCCGATCTTCCGCATCATTCTAAACGTCACCAAACGCATGTGCGTGGGAGAAATCCATCAGATGCGGGCCAAAACCATGACTGAAGAATTGTACTTCAAAGTCATAGAGAGCAAGACCGCCCTCTTGATGTCGGCTAGCTGCGAGGTTGGCGCGATTCTGTCCGGCGCCCAACCGGAAGTAGTGGCCACATTGCGCGAGTTTGGCTTGCGGTTCGGCTTTTTGTATCAACTGGTCGACGATTGGCAGGACCAGGATGCGCCCGTGGAAAACTTTCACTTTGCGGGGCAGATCGAACGCCATCGCCGACTGGCCCAGGACTGCCTGAAAACTCTCCCCGAATCCGCATACCGGACTTCGTTGTCAACCTTTGTCGACGAATTGGCGGCGGAAGCGAAATAATCCCGAACATGTTCAAAGTGGCAGGACGTCTGGAAACGACGCCTGCCACTTATCTTTTTCTCCCGGAAATTTGCTCATTCTTCCCAGTCCAGCGTCCGCTCGACCGCCTTCTGCCAGCCCCGATACAACCGGGTCCGCTCCGCCTCCGCCATGTCCGGCAGGAAGCGCCGGTCCAGCTGCCAGTATTTCACCAAATCTTGCCGGTCTTGCCACACGCCTGTAGCCAAACCTGCCAGGTAGGCCGCGCCCAGGGCCGTCGTCTCGGTGACTTGCGGCCGGTCCACCGGGACCCCCAGCAAATCCGACTGGAATTGCATCAGCAGATTGTTCGCGGTCGCGCCGCCATCAACCTTCAAGCTCCGCAGGGAAATTCCCGAGGCCTTCTCCATCGCTCCCAGCACATCCTTGGTCTGATAAGCCAGCGAATCCAGGGTTGCCCGGATCAGATGAGCCTTGCTGCTGCCACGGGTTAGGCCGAAAATCGCCCCCCTCGCCTTCATATTCCAGTAAGGCGCACCGAGCCCGACAAAGGCCGGAATGACATACACACCGCCGGTATCCTGCACTTTGCCGGCAAAATATTCCGAGTCGGCGGCAGTCTCGATCAGCTTCAAACCGTCGCGAAGCCATTGAATGGCAGCACCGGCAATGAAAATACTTCCTTCCAACGCATATTCCACCCGGCCGTTCATCCCCCAGGCGATTGTCGTCAACAGCCCCTGATCCGAATCGACCGGCTCGCCGCCGGTATGCATCAGCATGAAGCAACCGGTCCCGTAGGTATTCTTGGCCATTCCCGGTAAAAAACAGGTCTGTCCGAACAACGCCGCCTGCTGGTCCCCGGCGGCGCCGGCGATGGGTACAGCCTGCCCCAGGAAAACAGCTGGATCCGTCAGTCCGTAAACTTCCGACGACCCCCGGACTTCCGGCAGCATCGAGGCCGGAATATCCAACAGCCGGAGCAGGTCGTCGTCCCATTGCAGCGTCCGGATATTGAACAGGAGGGTCCGGGAAGCGTTCGACACATCCGTGATGTGAAGTTTGCCGCCTGTCAGCTTCCAGACAAGCCAGGAATCGATAGTGCCGAATCGCAGCTTTCCGGCCGCTGCCCGCGCCCTGGCCCCCGGAACGTTATCCAGAATCCATTTCACTTTCGGCCCGGAAAAATAAGCATCGACCACCAGGCCGGTTTTTTGTCGGATCAGGGATTCCAAACCCTGTGCTTTGAGGGACTCGCAAATTTCCGTCGTTCGGCGGCACTGCCAGACGATCGCGTTGTAGACGGGCCGACCGGTCTCGCAGTCCCAGACGACCGTCGTTTCCCGTTGGTTGGTGATGCCGATTCCCGCCAGTTCCGTCGGTCGGAGGCCCGCTTTGGCCAAAGCGGCCGCCGCCGAACCGATCTGGGTGCTCCAGATTTCTTCCGCGTCATGTTCGACCCAGCCGGGGCGGGGAAACTTTTGCCCGAATTCGGTCTGCGCCATGGCAATGCTGCGTCCGTTCCCGTCGAATATTACGGCGCGCGAGCTCGTCGTGCCCTGATCCAGGGCCAGAATATAGTTTTTATCCACTGAAATTCCTCCTGTTGGCAGGAAGGCGGCCTTCCTGCGCCGAATAGTATGAATCAAAACAAAAAGGGAGGCTCTTCCATGTTAATTTTCGCTCATCGCGGCGCCCGCGGACACGCGCCGGAAAATACGATGGCAGCCTTTCAGACCGCCCTGGACATGGGCGCCGACGGAATCGAGCTGGACGTGCAGCTCACCCGGGACGGCAAGGTCATGGTCTGCCACGATCACGCTCTGGAACGGACCAGCAACGGTACCGGCTGGCTGATCGACCACACCCGCGAAGAGTTGCGCGCGCTGGATTTTGGCAGCTGGTTTTCCCCAAAATTCGCCGGCGAAAAAATACCGACTCTGCGCGAGGTGCTGCAATGGGCCGCTCCAACCCGCCTGATCGTCAATATTGAAATCAAAAACGGACCGGTAATCTACCACGGTATTGAGGAAAAGGTTTCGGCCCTGATTCGGGAATGCCGGATGGTGGAACGAGTGGTCGTATCTTCGTTCTATCATCCTTCCCTGGTAAAGATGAAGCAATTGGAGCCGCTCATCAAGACCGGCCTGCTGTACGCCAGCCGACCGATCGACCCCTGGTTGGAGCTGCGAGCCGCCGACACCGATAATCTGCATCCGCTGTGGCACTATCTTGATAAGGACTGGTTGAGCGGCCCCCGGCCGCATGGCGCGAAAATTTACACCTGGACAGTCAACGAGCTGCGGGAATGGGAAGCTCGGCTCGATTTGGACGTCGACGGCATCATCACGGACTATCCGGACCGTTTTGTCGGCAAGATCTGACAGCAGACTACAGCCGCCGCACCACCGAGGACATATGTCCGCACCATTCCGCCNNATAATAGTAAAGACTTTCCGCGAAAGCCGCCACGTTTTTCTCGACGAGAAGCACCCCCCAATCATTGGGCGGTGGAGTTTCCGTTTTGCTGCCGATGATCCACCCGTGCGCACCGGCGCTATAAAACCGCACTTCGTAGCGGCGTTGCCAGTCCGGCGAAGCATCGTCGGCCGTTTTCGCGGATACCACAAACACTTTGGGAGTTAAGGATTCCGGCAAAAATTCCGACGCACCCAACAACGCCAGATCAATGGGCGGATCTTCCTCTCCGCAGGTTGCCGCCGCATCAGCGGTCACGATATCAAAGCCGGCCTGTTCCCAGATTTTCCGTTCCGCGACCGTCAGGTCCCGCGCGTATGCCAGAAACCGTTTCATGGACTTCCCTCCGCCTGTCGATTCTGTTACAGAATTCGACAATCGGGCCGCTTTTCCTGCGCCGGCCATCGTGGTTGCCGCGACCCGGCAATTACGGTACAATAGGGAAGTGATTTCACACAGCAGGATTATTTATTGTGAATGGAGGCTATGCAAAATGTTCAGAAACCGATGGACAACACTGCTCATGCTCTGCACGTCCATGCTCCTGATGACCGGTTGTTCCGGTTCTGCCGGCACGCCGGCGCCCAATGGAAAACCGGCCCCCAAGGCGGAAAATGATAAACCGGCAACACCGCCGGCCAAAAATCGAATTGCCCGCTTTGAAACCAACAAAGGAACCTTCCGGATTGAACTATTCGAAGACAAGGCGCCGATCACCACGAAGAACTTCATCGACCTGGCGACCAAGGGCTTTTATGATGGCGTAATTTTCCACCGCGTTATCGACGGTTTCATGATTCAGGGCGGCGATCCCACGGGAACGGGTCGCGGCGGCCCCGGCTACCGGATTCCGGATGAATTCCATCCCGATCTGAAGCATGACAGCGCCGGTATCCTGTCGATGGCCAACGCCGGGCCGAACACCGGCGGCTCGCAGTTCTTCATCACGCTGGGCCCCACACCGCACCTGAACAATCGCCATGCCGTGTTCGGCAAGGTCATCGAAGGCCTCGACGTTGTGAAAGCCATCGGCAAAGTTGTCACCAACGCCGCCGACCGACCGGTGGAAGATGTCGTCATGAAAAAAGTCACCATCGAATAAAGCAACAAATCAACAGTTCCAACCTCAGGTTTGGGAATGAGCAAAGGGAGCGCTTCGCAAGAAGGCTCCCTTTCTTTGTCCCGACAAATTTAGCCGTTTGTTTTGATTTTCGCCAACGCCAGAGCGGCGCCGGAATCCGCATCGAACAGATGGAGGTTCCCGCGGACCGGTTTGACCTGAATCCGTTCTCCTGCCGCCGGAACAGTCTCCGGCGTGGCCATCCGGACCACGATCAGCTCGTCGTCCGGCGTCTTCCCGTGAATCAGGGCCTCCGACCCGATATTCTCGACAACGTCGACAATCGTCGGAATGGCAACGGTTTCGTCGGTCAATTCCAGATTTTCCGGCCGGACGCCTAGGACGAGTCCATCCCGGATCGGTGTTTGTTCGCCGAAAGCCGGCAGGGGAAGCGCAAATCCGTTTCCCTGGAACAGGACACCGCCGGCTTCCCGAGTCGTCCGCCCCCGCAAAAACTGCATGGGCGGCGATCCGATGAAGGCCGCAACAAACATGTTGGCTGGCTCCCGGTAAATCACGCCGGGTTCTCCCACCTGCTGGACAAAGCCGTCCTTCATCACGACGATTCGCGTGCCCATCGTCATGGCTTCCACCTGGTCGTGGGTCACGTAAACCACCGTTGTATTCAGCCGCTTGTGCAGCTTGATCAATTCCGCCCGGGTCTGAACACGCAACTTGGCATCGAGGTTGGACAGCGGTTCGTCCATGAGAAAAACCTGCGGATCGCGGACAATGGCCCGTCCCAGGGCGACCCGCTGTTGCTGTCCACCGGATAACTGCCGCGGCAGACGGTCCAGCAGCGCTTCGATTCCCAGAATGGCCGAAGCTTTGTGGATCCGCTGCTCCACTTCCGCCTTGTCCATTCCCCGGAGTCGGAGGCTGTAGGCCATGTTGGCATAGACGGTCATGTGGGGGTACAGTGCGTAGTTTTGAAACACCATGGCAATGTCCCGGTGCTTCGGTTCCAGATGCGTCACATCCCGGTCGCCGATCCGGATTTCTCCGGCCGTGGGCGTCTCCAGGCCGGCGATCATGCGCAACGTTGTAGTTTTTCCGCAGCCGGATGGCCCCACCAACACAAGGAACTCGCCATCGGCAATTTCCAGATCCATTGGCGCCACAGCCGTCTGGGTGCCAAACACCTTGCTGATTTTGCGAAGACTGACCCCCGCCATGTCGTCATCCCCTTGTCATTTCACTGTCTGATTGTACCGGGTGATGGCCGCATCCACGATGCCGGCCGTTTTCGTCAGGGCTTCCTTCGGCGAGGCCTGGTTGTTCAGAACCTGCTCGATGGCGGTCTCGATCTCCTGGCGGGATTGGGTGAACACGCCCAGTAGCGCGCCCTGCGTCGCCCGGGTGATCGGCGTGCTGTGCAGCTGGTCGACAGCGACCTTGAATTGCGGATATTTCTCGTGGTGTTTCTTCAGATCGGCGTCGTCGTAGGCCTTCAGCGTCACCGGGAAATAACCGGTGTTGATGTGCCAGAACGCCTGCTGTTTTTCAGCGGTCATAAATTTGATGAAGGTCCAGGCCGCTTTTTCTTCCGCTTCCGGATGGCCGGCGAGCATCCACAGCGAGCCGCCGCCGATAATTACGCCGCCCTTGGCGCCTTCCGGCCGGGGCAGAAACGCGGTGCCGACTTCGAATTTGCCGCCGACGCCGGTCACGATGTCGCCCAAAACGCCGGTCGAATCGATGGTCATGGCGGTTTGTCCGCCGATGAACGCTTTTTGCGTGTCCGCGGTTTTACGGCCGATATTGCCGGCAACCCCGGATTTCACCATGCCCTGCCACCAGGATAGGATCTTTTCGCCCTCGGGCGAGTTGAACGCGGTCGCCGTCGCCGCCGCGGCGCGGCCATTCTCGTTGTTGGCGTAGAAAGCGTTCTGTACGGCCATCAGCTGTTCAAAGAACCAACCGTAAATGGCAATGGTGATCCCCGGCCGCGTTACTTTGCCGGCGGCATCCTTCACGGTCAGCTTCGCCGCCGCTGCAGCCACTTCGTCAAACGTTTTGGGCGGTTTTGCCGGATCCAGTCCCGCATCCTTGAACATGTTCTTGTTGTAGTACAGGATCGGCGTGGACGTGTTGAAAGGCATCGAATACAGTTTGTTGTCGACCGTATAATAGGCCAGCAGATTCGGTTCGTAAACCTTCAGATCGATTTTTTCGGCATCGACCCATTTCTGGACGGGTACCACCGCTTTGCTGTCGATCATGAAACGGCTGCCGATATCATAGACCTGCATGACATGCGGTGCCGACTTGGAAACGATGGACTGTTTCAGCTTGTTGATGGCGTCGTCGTAGGAGCCCTGAAAAATCGCTTCCACGACAATGTCTTTCTGGGAGGCGTTGAATTTTTCGACCAGGGCTTTCGTGGATTCGGAAACCTTGCCGCCGACCGAATACCAGAACACCACTTTGATGGGTTTCTTCGCGTCCGTTTTCGGCTTTTCGCCGCCGCCGCAGCCAACGGCGCCGAGTACGAACAACACCAGGACTACGAGACAACAGGCTTTCTTCCAGTTCATCGATTTTACCCCCTCTTTTTTCTTGACATTTATCCTTTCAGGGCTCCCGCCGTCAATCCCCGGACCAGCTGTTTCTGTCCGGCAATCAACAACAGGGCGGCGGGCAACGAAACCAGAATCACGCCGGCCATAATGCTGTTCCAGGCGGCAGCCTGATCCCATTGCAGCATGGCGAGGCCAATCTGGACGGTTCGCATGGTATCCTTGTTGGTCACCAGCAACGGCCACAGGTACTGATTGTAGGTCATCAGGAAGGAATAGACGGCCAATGTGCCTAGTGCGGGGCGGGACAACGGCAGGACCATGGTCAGGAAGAAGCGGAAATGACCGCACCCGTCGATCCGGGCCGCATCGTACAACTCCCGCGGCAAGGTCATGAAAGCCTGTCGCAGCAGGAAGGTCCCGAAGGCCGACGCCAGGAAAGGCACCGCCAAGCCCTGGTAGGTATCCAGCCAGTTAAGTTCGCGGATGGTGAAATAGTTGGGAATGATAGTGACTTCCCAAGGAATCATCATTGTCGACAGAAAGACGTAAAAGATGGCGTTTCGCCCCGGAAACGTCAGGAAACTGAACGCATAGGCCGCCAGGCTGGCCGTGATGAGCTGCCCCACCGTCACGATGGCGGAGACCACGAAGCTGTTAAAGATAAACCGGAATACCGGAGCGGTTTCCATCGCCTTCACATAACTCTGCCAGTGCAATTTGTCAGGGATAAAAACCGGCGGATAGGCCACGCTTTCCGATGCATTCTGCAAACTGACCAGCAGGGCATACAGGACCGGGAACAGCAGGATCAGCGAAGCGAGCGCCAGGATGAGGTATTGTCCCGCAGTGATCAATTTTTTCATCGGTAAAACACCTTCTTTTCCAGGATCACGAATTCCAGCACGGTCAACACCAGGATGATCAGGAACAGGACGATGGCCTGGGCGCTGGCAAAGCTGAAGTGGAAATTGAAAAATGCCTCGCGATAGATCGAATAGACGATTACATTGGTCGCGCCGGCGGGGCCGCCCTGCGTCAAAATATTGATTTCGCCGAAGGTCTGCAGGGCATTGATCACAGAAACAATGAACACAAAAAACAGCGTCGGCGACATCATCGGCAACGTGATATCCTTAAACTGCCGGAAGGATCCGGCGCCGTCGATGCGGGCGCTTTCATACAGCTGTTCCGGAATGGCCTGCAGTCCGGACAGCAGAACGATCGTATTGAACCCCAGCGAACGCCACACCGACACCACGCAAACGGAAAACAACGCCCACTTGGGATCGGATAGCCAATTGACCTGGGAAAGGCCAAGTTTCGAAAGGAAGAAAGTCAGCACCCCGGCGCTCGGGTTGAACAACAGCATCCAGATCATGGAGGCGCTGGCTACCGCGATCACCAATGGCGAAGCAAAGACGGTCCGGAATATCCCAATCCCCTTCAAACGCCAGTTGGCAATGTAAGCAAGGCCCATGCCGATTACGATGCCAGGAACCACCGTATAAAGCGTAAACAGGAATGTTAGCCAGAGATTGTGGCCAAAATTGCCGGTCGTAAAAATCTCCACATATTGCTGAAAGCCGACATAAAACTTTTCGACGCCAACGATATTGGTTTCATGCAAACTGAGCCGAACCGACTTCACCAAAGGATAAAAAACAAACAGCGTGAAGATAACCAGCGAGGGCCCAAGATACAATGCCGCCCGCCCGATGTTCCGCCAGGCCACGGGACCACCTCCGCCTTTCAGTATACCGCTTTGTTCAGGGATGCAGGTTAAGGCAAGATTGAGAAAACGTAAACTGCGCCGTCTTTTCCGCAACGTGCGTTATGTTCGCTGCCCCGCTAGGAAAATCCTGCCACTCAAATTATTTTTTCGAAAGAATTTACCACCTGACCTTGTATCAGTTTGTATATTGCTTCCATTCAGAATGATGCTATAATGAAATTACAGATAATTCCGACTTAATATGGAGAGGAGGAAAATAATCATGGCAAAACTGCAAAATGTTCTGGTTTCCTATGATGGTTCTCCTCACAGCAAAGAGGCCCTGCATTGGGCAATTTATTTCGGTCGTCACTCCGGTGCCAACATCACCGCAGTCAAAGTTTTTGAGCCTTTTCTCACACGTCCTCTAAAGGAAGCAGGTTCCATATTGCCGGACAGTCTGGATCAGTACGAACAGCTGGAAAAGCAAGACCAGCAACTGATGGCCGAAGCCAAGGCCCTGGGCACGGAGCACGGATTACGAATCACTACGGAAATTCTCAAAGGAAAGGTTGCCGAATCCATCCTAAATTATGCAAAGCAGCATGCCATGGACATGATTATCACCGGCAACCGGGGTCATGGCGCTTTGAAGCAGTTGTTGGTGGGAAGTGTCACCCGACATCTCGTCAGTTTGTCCCCCGTGCCGGTTCTGGTGGTAAAATGCTGCCCGCTTGTCGAGTTTCAGGGCGGCTCATTGATTATGGCAACCTTGCGAAAAATCTTGGTCGCGTATGATGGGTCCGCGCATAGCAAGGAATGTCTGGATTGGGCGATTGAAATGGCCCGGCCGGTGAACGCTCAGATTACAGCGCTGAAGGTTCGTGAATCGGCGGAAATGGCGCTGGCGTACGGCATGGCAGAATCCGGATCCGCAGCAAGAATGATGGCCAAAATTAAAGAGATCGAAGAGGCCGATACGGCAATGATGGAAGGCGTTAAAAATGTCGGTCGGAATCTCGGCGTCGAAATCACAACTCAGGTTCTGGAAGGTAATGCGTCGCAGGTTCTGATGGAGTACTCACAAAAACACGGTTTCGATCTGGTTGTCGCCGGCGCCCGGGGGCACGGCATCATTGACCGCCTGCCAATCGGCACCG
>DCTI01000111.1 GCA_002329525.1 Negativicutes bacterium UBA1444 | reverse complement strand
GTCCAGGCCGCAGCCGTAAATGCCGATGGACAGGCCAACGCCGCGCTTTTTCTCCGGCGTGGAGAGCGCTTGGCAACGTTTCTTGGCTTCTTCATATTTCGGCCGCAGTTTGTCGAACATCTCAACCAGGCAGTACACATCCGGTTCGCAGCCGTTGGGTGTTGTAGCGCCCGGCCGGTACAGGTTCTTGTAGCGGAGTTCGAAGGGATCCACTCCCATCTTTTCAGCCAGCTCATCGATCAGAATCTCCGAAGCCAGGAACGACTGCGGCGAACCATNNATGCAGAACCCCAGGCATGGTTCGTGCAGACGGTCTGCCCTTTGCCCCGGATATTGGCGATATCGTAGCCGGCGCCAATGAACTGGGCCTGCCGTAGTGTCAGCAAATCGCCGAACTCAGAATACGGGCCGTGGTCGATCACCCAGTCGCTCTCCATCGCCACGATCTTGCCATCCTTGTCCGCGCCGTACTTGAGATTGACGAAGCCCGGCGAACGTTTGCCGGTGTAAGTGATGTGCTGATACATCGAATACACCAGTGAAACCGGCCGACAGGTCGCCATGCAGGCCACGCCCAGCAGTGCTTCCATCGTCGGACTGAATTTATAACCGAACGTGCCGCCGGTCGGGTTCTGGACCAGACGCAGCTTGTCCGGCTCGATGCCCAGGCCCGGGCAGATCATCGCGTGATGCAGGAAAATCCCGATACTCTTGGAGTGGATCGTCAGGCGGCCTTCTTCGTCAAAGTAGGCATAACCGCAGTCCGGTTCGATCGTCAGATGCGGCTGCCGGCTGCAATAGAAATCATCTTCCACGGTATACGTCGCTTTTTCCATTAATGGTTTCGTATCCGCACCTTTGACGATGCCTTGCTCATAATAAACATTCGGCGTGCCGGGATGAATTTCGATCGCATCCGGCGCCATGGCGGCCGGTGCGCTCATATACGCCGGCAATACCTCCAGATCGACCTTGACCTTTTTGGCCGCCGCCTGGGCGTTGGCTTCAGTGTCGGCGCAAACGATGGCAATGGCGTCACCATATTGGAACACTTTGTCCTTGCAGAGAATCGGCCGATCCCAACCATCGCCCTTGTTGGTCGGGAAGGTAATCAGGCCGGTAATCGCATNNGACGCCGGGCATCTTCTCCGCTTCCGACGTATCGATGTTTTTGATCAGCGCATGCGACACTTCCGCCTGCACTAACGCCAAGCGCAAGGTTCCCTCCGGCATCTGCAGCGCGCCGTCGGCGCCGAAGTCCCAGGTTCCCGTTACCTTGGCCACAGCCGAAGGCCGTTGGAAATAGGTGCCGATAATTTTCCCGTCGGCACCGGGCTTGAACAGCAAATCCTCTTTCTTTTTCTCGCCCCGCATTACACTCGCCGCATCCATCACNNCGGTGCAGCGGCAGGCGTTGCGGTTCTTATGGAACCAGTCCCGGACCTGTTCGCGGGTTGGGCTCTTATTCTCATCCAAAAGAGCCTTGGACGACATGATGAAACCGGTAGTGCAAAAACCGCACTGGGCGGCGCCGTGAGCTATCCATGACACCTGGAGCGGATGCAGATCTTCCGGTGTTCCCAAGCCCTCAATGGTCAATATCTCCGCTTTATCCGGCACCCGATTCATCTTTACGATACAGGATCTGACAACCTTGCCATCCATAATAACAGAACACGCGCCGCATTGTCCGGTGCCGCAACCAATTTTGCAGCCGGTCAGTAAAAACTGTTCACGCAATACGCTGGCCAATGTCTTGTCCGGATTGGCGATAAAAGTCCGTTCCACCCCATTGATCTTGAGAATCCGTTTTTGCATTTTCCTACCCCCTTCATCAAAATTATTCCCGTTACCCATAGTCTGCAAAAAACAAAAAGCAGAGCGCACGGAAAAACAGCACTCTGCCGAACTGCCCAAAGATGAGCGCTGTATTTCCTTGTTGCCAGCCGAAACAAAGTTCAGCCGAAGTTCCCGCCGCCCAAACACACCCAATATTTTCCGCTTTTTCTTTTCGCCATGTTAATGCTTCGCAATTTGGAGGAGAGTTCCTGCCAGTTTTCGAAATATTCCTGAAAAAATTTCTTGCAGAAAAAAGACTCCGGGAAAGATTCCCGAAGTCTCAGGCAAATCGCTTTATAGTACGGCCAGTGCTTCGTCGCGGATATCACCGATNNCGAATGCGTAATCATCAGCTCCGGTTTCACGGCCATCGCCGCCGCCTGCGGCGTCACCCCGCAGGCCCAGAACACCGGGACCTCCCCCGGATTGATCGTCACGGCGTCGCCGAAATCGGGCCGGTTCACGTCCTTGATCCCGATGGCCGCCGGATCTCCGATATGGAGCGGCGCTCCATGAACCCCCGGAAACCTTGAAGTCACCTGCACCGCCCGTACCGCCAAATCCGGCCGCATCGGCCGCATGCTGACCACGGTTGGACCGTGGAAGAATCCTGCCGGCCGGCAGGCGATATTGGTGATGTACATGGGAACATTGCGATCTTCCTCGATGTGCCGGACCGGAACCGCCGCCTGCAGCAACGCCGTTTCAAAAGAAAAGCTGCAGCCAATCAGAAACGCCACCAAATCTTCCCGCCAATATTTAGCGACATTGGTCGGTTCATCAATCAGTTCGCCATTTTTCCACACCCGGTATTTCGGAATATCATACCGGACATCGGCTCCCGGCGCCAGCCAGCGCGGTTCGGCCGAACCGACATCCGTCACGTCCAGAATCGGACATGGTTTGGGGTTTCGCTGGCAAAACAGCAGAAAATCGTACGCCAACGGCTGCGGCACCACTGCCATGTTCGCCTGAACGTAGCCGGGACATAAGCCGGCGGTCGGCCGGGTAAGCTCCCCGCGACGAATCCGTTCGCGGACCTGCCGGGGCGATTCCTTGAATTGTTCTTGCATCCTCAGCCCTCCTCGATTAGGGATTCCGTTTCATGTATTGCAACACCGCTTCCTCCATGAGCTGGGCGACCGCCAGCTGAACCGGCATGGCCGCGCCATCGACGCTGCCGCAGATCTCGCCGTAAATCGCGTCATGGAAACCGGCGGAGATCGTCGCTTTTAAAATGCGCTGCTCCCGTTCCGGATCCGGCAACGCTTCCGGCATGTTGGTCATTGCCCCCAGCATCGCCGCCAGTCCATAGCAGCCCCAGTTGCTGATCGTCGCCGTCATCAAAATGTCCACGGGGGTTGCCGGCGCGATGCCGCCGCCGCAACCGCAGGAGCACTTCTCGCCAAACGGAATCGAAGCGCGGATGCAGTCGGCAATATTCGCCATGCCGATTTCATTGCCGCCATCACCGATTCCCAGCGACAAAACGCCGGCTTCCCGGGCCTGTCGAAAAATGGCATCCAATTTTGCCTGCGTAGCGCTGGTATCCTTGCCGGCCATGTTGTGGATGATCCCCTGTTCATTCATACCGCCACGCTCAATAGCGATGCAGGCTGCCGGCGAAAGTTCGCTAAACAGGCGGTTCGCTTCTTTCTGCGCTTCGTTCCATTCTTCGGGAAAGGGGAGAATCGACACCGTCAACAGTTTGTTCATCGTGATGGAGTATTGAAGATGCTCCGGTTCGACACATTGCAGGCCCGCGGCGCGGGCCAGGCGGGCTGTAGCCTCCACCAGACAGGCGTCCGTCAGAATGATCGGCCGTGCCTTGCAGGTCATCCGTAAAGCCCGGGCCAGCGTCACCGCTCCGGGAGGGCCATCAGTTTCGCCATGGCCGGGATCGACGAGCGGCTGGTCTACCCAACCAGTCGCGATCAAAACGGCATCGCCGGGCATGACGCGCTGCACCAAGTTCTTGGCGGCGGTCCAAACCATCGGCCCATCCTGCTGCTTGGCCGCAGCCTCGTACAGTGTCTCGATAGCTCCCCGGCACACGATATCCAGGTTCATCAGTCGATCCAATCGCGCCGCCAGTAGCCGGAACCCCTCCACCTTGTCCACAGTCCCTTCCTCCTTGCTTGTGCCGTCCCGGCGACAAAAAACCGTCGCCCGCTTCAAAAATAACCATGGAATAAATGTGCAAAAAAAGGCCCTCGCAGATTTCTCCACAAAGGCCCCGTTGCCCGCGCGAAAGTTGTTCACCATCGGTGCCCAACCGTAGCACATTGTAACACAAAAATTCGATTCTGTAAATCAATCGCCGATCATTTACACTTGTTTATAGCCAGATCCGGCTAAATATCCAGCGTCGCCAAATAATCGTCCAAGGTTTCCGCCCGCCGGATCAGTTCCACCTGGCCGGACGGCTTCAGCAGCAGTTCAGCCGATCGCAGTTTGCCGTTATAGTTGAAGCCCATGGCGAAACCGTGTGCGCCCGCGTCATGGATCACCAACACATCGCCGATCTCAATCTTGGGCAATGAGCGGTCAATCGCGAATCTATCATTGTTTTCACAAAGCGAGCCGGTCACGTCGTACACATGGTCCAGCGGCAGATTCTCCTTGCCGACGACGGTAATATGGTGATAGGAACCGTACAGCGCCGGACGCATCAGGTTGGCCATGCAGGCGTCAAGGCCCACATAGTTTTTGTAGATCTCCTTCTTATGCAGCACCGTTGCCACCAGATATCCGTAAGGGCCGGTGATCATGCGGCCGCATTCCATGGCGATGCGTAGGGGATGCAGTCCATTGGCGGCGATTTTTGCCTCATAAGCCTGTTGGATTCCCCGGCCGACATACGCCAGATCCACCGGTTGCTGGTCCGGCTTGTACGGAATGCCGATGCCGCCGCCGAAATTGACGAACTCGAAGACGATTCCCAATTCCTTGTGCAGTTCGACAACCAGATCGAACATCATATTGGCCGTGCCGATGTAACCATCGGGATCCAACTCATTGGAAATCACCATCGTGTGGATGCCGAAGCGTTTGACGCCTTTATCCCGCATGATGCGATACGCCTCAAAGATCTGTTGCCGGGTCAGACCATATTTCGCCTGCTCTGGAAAGCCGATGATCGTGTTGCCGCTCTGCATCAACGGGCCGGGGTTGTAACGGAACGAAATCACGTCGGGAATGCCGGCGTGTCTTTCCAAAAACTCGATATGGCTGATATCGTCCAAGTTGATGATCGCGCCCAGTTCCCGGGCCTTCTGGAATTCCTCGGCCGGCGTGTCGTTCGAAGAAAACATGATATTTTCGCCGACGATGCCGCTACGCTGGGCCAAAATCAGCTCCGCCAGCGAACTGCAGTCCGCACCGGCGCCTTCTTCGCGCAACACTTTCAGAATGGACGGATTGGGAGTTGCCTTGACCGCGAAATATTCCTTGAACTGCGGCGCCCAGGCGAACGCCGCCAGTAAATTCCGGACATTTTGCCGGATGGCCGCTTCATCGTAAATATGGAACGGGGTCGGATATTGACGAATGATCTCCGTTAATTGCGACGGAGTAAAGGGTAAGTTTTTTTCTGCCACGGAACAGCGCCTCCTGAAATGGTGTCGATTCCCCAAAAACACTCGGGAATAATAGATTAATTTTAAGCGACGCCCCGTCACCTGTCAATCATCGGGGCCGGCCTTCCCGGTCGCAGGCTGCCGGCGTAGCAATAGCGGCAGCCGTGNNGTGCCGGCAGGTGCCGTACACTCCGATATCCTTTGCGGCGACGCAGCCGCACTCCGGTCGCTGCGACCGGTCTTTTGCCGAACCGGCCCGAAGGCCGAACAGTTTTTCGAGCAGCGCATCATCGATGCATTTTCCCGGTTGTATGCCAAACTGGCGCAGATCCAGAGTTTCGGCGCAGCTGAACGCCTCAATTCCATGCACGGCGGCGTTCTTCCCAAAAAATCCCGCCAGTTCCGCCACTTCATCCGGACTCGGAGTCAGCCGAACCATCACGCCTTCACGCGCCAACTGCCGGAATTGCACGGCTGCCTTCCGATAGTCATCGACAAAACTGACGACCACCCGCCGCGTGGCCGATCCTAATTTGTCCAGGATGACGGCAAAGCGTTCTTTATGATATTCCACATTTGTCTTATTGCTGATCACGATGGGATCATAGCGCCAAATCACCTTATCCGCGCCGATCTTCGCTGCCAGTTCGCGAAACGTGTCGATGCAGTCATCCAACGGCGGCACGTGCGGCTCGAACGGTTCGCCGTATCCGTTCACCGTGTACTGGAAATAATAGCGATAGCCCAAGCGAGTCAGCCGGTCGAGATGCGGAATGAGCGGCCGGGCATCCTTCGTCCAGAACACGATGGCGTCCACATCCGCCGGCGCCAGCGACACCCGGGAAACCTGACGCGGATTGAACGGATTGGCCACGGTGCAATATTGCTCCTCGATCCGTCGCAGGAACCAGTCCGTATAAAACGCCGGAATGTCCGTGCGCCGGCTCGCGCTGATGATCAATCGTCGTCCCGCCTTTTCCTTGCTAGACTCAATCGCCCAATTTCAATTTGCCTTTATAGTACGTTTCCTTAACACTTTTCGCTTTTTCTGTCGCCCACTTCTCCAAGCCCATCTTTTTTATCAAGCATAAGTTGAATACTTTCGTATTATGCGGTTTCTGAGCTGCTTGGTCAGAATAGGGATGCAAATAGTCGCAAGGGAACTCTTCACAGTCGTAACAAAAATCGATTCCCTTTTTTTCGACACATTGATAAACATAGCAAGGCTTGTCTCTGCCAATTGCCGCAATGATTCCGGACTCATTGCGGCAACCGCCGCACACTGCCTTCTCGAAAGGAATCTTGAGCCTTTCCGCGATCAAGCCTCGCAATTTTTCGTCTTTATTGGCCAAGTAAATGGGGCAGTTAAAGCAATCCAGCCCACAAGGCGCGGTCAGATTCTGATAATCCAAGATTCTCGCCTCTTTCGTCCCGATTTGGATAGTGGAGACGACCTTCGTCCGGGTCAGCCACTACTGTTGACCGCTTGCCGGTCAGCTCGGATGAAATCAAGCAAATTCCGNNGGGCAGTGGGGGTATAAAGTTTAATTTTTTCAAACTCCGGTTCATCGCCAAACAATTTCTGCATCAACATTCCGTCGGTACCAAACCATCGGGGCATCAGCCCCCCGAAAAAAAATCCCCGGCCCTGCAGTACACCAGTTGCTGCATCAATATGAGGACAAGCCGTGTTCAATGTGATCTGAAGGCTGATAACCCGACGCCTGAGCGCTTCAGCCAAGATCTCGTCGATCACCGCGGCCCAATCGGCGCCAATTTTCCGGACCGCTATTTTCCAAGTTTGGGCGAACTCAAAGTAGTTGTCTTCCCGGACAGTCATCCCCTCAGTTGGCAGCGATGTCCCGGCCGCCACAAAAGTCCTGGGGCGCAGGGGCGCCGCGAGGCCACGCAGCATTTTCTCATAACGGACCGGCAGATACTGCCGTTCAACGGGATTTGTATACTCCCTGAAATTTAACAAGCAGGACACTCGCGCCAGTTCCGCCCGATTGCTTTTGCCATCCTTAAAACTTTCGCCGCTCAATTGATCGAGTTCCAGCGCGCAATCGAACATGCCAGCCTTGATCGCGCTGACTTGGGTAAAGTAATGGCAGCAGACCGCTTCGCTGAAAAGCCCGTCGCTGTCAGTCATGCTGCGCATGGAAGGCGAAAAATAATATTTTGTCAATTGCGATGCTACATCCGTCTTGGCGAACTCGGGGTCAACCACCAAGTTTCCAGCTTCCCACAAACGGAAATTCGGGGTGGATTTGAAGGAGGAAAGGTACCCCACCGCTCTGCCCCCCTGGGCAAAAGCCAAGGCGGCGGCCAGGCGTCCCGCCCCGATTTCCCGCCATAAGACTTCCGGTTGATATACATATTTGACCGGGAAATCCTCGCCATATACCGAACGAAAAACATTTCCCACATGATGCGCGTTGGCTTCATCTACTACAACGATTCGAAACGATTCCTCCGGCACGGGTTTTCCCTCCCCGGCTCACCTTATTTTTTTGCGTGCTGGTCAAAGAACGCAACCACAGAATCGATTGTCGTCAGCTGTTTCAGATCATCGTGCGTCACCTCAGCCGCCAGGGCGTCTTCCGTCAATACCAGCAGTTCCGCGAAATCAAGCGAATCCAGCTTTAAATCCTGTACCAACCGGGCTTCCGGTTTTATGTCCGCCGCAGTAATATTCTTCTTCTTCAGTTTCAAAATGAGATCCCGTACTTGATCGATTGTAGCCATTTTCATCATTCCTCTCTGTTTTTTTGTTTTATTTCCCCAGGTTCTATTTTCACCTTCCCGCCGGCTCGCACCTCCTTCCGGAGCTGATACGGAGTTTCTTTTTTATCAACCCCAGCGTATGACAATGGATCCCCAGGTCGTTCCTGCCCCGACACCCGTCAGTACGATAACATCGCCCGGTTTTATCCGGCCATCCGCCACCGCTTCGCCCAAGGCAATGGGGATGGACGCCGCCGACATGTTTCCGTACTTATCCAGATTGACCATGACTTTTTCCATGGGAAATTCGAGCAAGCGCATTGAGGCTTCGATAATGCGGAGATTGGCCTGACTTGGAATAATCAGATTTACATCCTCTTTGCGAATGCCGGCTGCTGTAAGCGCCTGTTCCGTAACTTCCGCAATCTTCTTCATCGCAAAGGAAAATATTCTAAATCCGTTCATACAGACCTTATTCAATTTCGCTTCTATTATTTCGGGGGTCACCGGCATCCGCGAACCGCCTGCCGGGATCTGCAAAGACCTCGAACCTGAGCCATCGGCCCCGATCTGCATCGCTAAGAAGCCATACCCTGGTTTGGCCGGTCGCAACAGAACCGCGCCCGCTCCGTCAGCAAACAAGATGCAGGTGTCCCGATCCGACCAATTGACCATTTTGGACCCCAGATCGACGCCAATGACCAAAATGGTCCGGTAAAATTCATTGGCAATAAATTGAGCGCCGACAGTCAGCGCATAAACAAAACCCGTGCATGCCGCCGACAAGTCAAAGGCCGGAACATTCTTGATCCCCAGTCGTTCCTGAATAATACAGGCTGTCGAAGGCGTCTGCATATCTCCTAACGTCGTCGCTACAATGATCAGATCAACCTCGCTCGCAGAGATTCCCGCCTGCGCCAAGGCCCTTTCTGCTGCAACCACACCCAGGTCGGAAGCCGCCTGTGAAGCATCGGCTGTCCGCCTCTCTTTGATGCCTGTCCGTTGCTCGATCCATTCGGCATCGACGGAAAACATTTGAGCCAATTCCTCATTTGTCAGCACCTTTTCAGGCAGGCAACCGCCGACTCCAACGATGGCGGCGTTGACTCTTTCCCTTGACATTTTCCTCTCACCCGTACGCACAGCCTTCGTTATGAAGGTTTCTGCCTTTGCAGAGCTTTCCTTGCAAATTTTACAACAACATCGAGGACGCATTGCGATTTGAAGCGTCAGGCTTTAGCGGTTCTGTCATTCTGACGATTTTTTTTGAACCGTCGACTGTGTTGTTCTTCTTTGTCGATCAAGACAAAATGCATGGGAACCTTATATCTGGCCAATTTTTTCAGGCAGAATTCACGGAGTCGCTCCCGTAATGCATCATATTCTTCCGGCTGGTCGATAGAAATATGAGCCTGAACCACCTGCCCCAGCAAGGGATGCCGCCGTCCCGAGACAGCTGCTTCAAGGATATTGTCGGCCTNNCCAACAGCACAGTTTCCACTTCAACAGGAAAAACCTTTTTGCCGCCGACGTTGATAATCTCCGATTTGCGCCCCAAAAATCTCATATATCCATCCCTGACTTCCACCTGGTCGCCGGTGCACATCCAGCCTTCTTCATCAATCGGGCTGGGAGCATTTAAATACCCCACCATATTTGCTTCCGAACGGACCCACAATACATGGTCGACGACTTTGGTCTCAAACCCCTTGCCGCCAATTTGCACCCAAACCGAATTGTCGCTCTCCGACTTCGACCGCAATACACCCAATTCCGAAAGACCGTACGTCTGTTTCAGCCGGGCATTGGGGAACGTCTCCCGCACTTTTTTCAACGTGGCGTCGGACATCAGTTCTGTCCCGTACGTGATCAATTGGATGGAAGAAAGATCATAGTTTTTGTATACCCCTGAAACAATCAGGAAATTCAGGAAGGTGGGCGTAGTCGGCAGCAGATTGGCCGAAGACTGTTCAATGGCGCGACATACTGCCTCTGGAGAGCGGTCTTCCACGCATACACCGGTTCCGCCATAAGCAAAGGTGGATAATAACGTGTTAAATCCGCCAAAATGGTCCATCAACAAAAACAGCACCGTGCGCCAGCCCTGTCGCTTTTCGGTGAATTTCCGCATTACCTGTTCGCAATCCTGCAGTATACCTTTGGGCACACCTGTGGAACCGGAACTGAACACGATGAGGCCCGGGTGCTCCCGTTCCCGGAACGATGTCACCAATGCCGGAATCCGGGCATTGGGCTGCTCTTCAATGCAGAACGTATCATCCGGGGAAAACCGAATCAACCATTGAACGCCGGCAATGCGGGCAAACTCCGGGGCTTCCTTTTCAATTTCACGCGTGAAGGGGACAATGACCGCTTTCATTTCCATCAACGCAAAGAACAGTGCACAGGCTTGAGGCGAATAGTCCCCATATACCCCGCAAATCGTTCCTCTGGCAACTCCCAGTCGTCGAAGACGATCTGCCCATTCATCCATAAGAGTACACAGATCGGCGTAGGAAAAAAGTTTGTTTCGCCAGTGCAGGGCAATACAGCCGCCTTGATTGCGCATGTCCAATATAAAATTTGTTATTGCTGCCATAAAACACGCTCCTGCCACAACAACCGGAAACTATTACGTCTTTGCCTTCGGCGCCTGTATTTCTTATTCCTGGATTCCACATGAAAAGTTTTTGCGCAAATCCAGTTTATTTCAGAAGGTATTGGGTGTTGCATCGTTCAAATTTTGCAGCTCTTGCAGCGTGTAAATGCATTTCATTTATACTATAAACCCAACATACGTTTTTTTATCAAAGGCAACAATAACTCGCATTAAGAACAAATCCCCCACTACCGACCGGGATTTAATTTCGTCTCGGACGTCCACAGTAATGCTGGCGCGGCCTGTGACTGGCGCAGCATAAAGGGTTATCACATAATCCATTAGCTTTTCTATCATTCACGAAACAGTACCATCGATATCATAAAACTTTGGACAGCCCACCGGCCAAGTTCGCCGGCCAGATAGGCGGCGGTTTGCCTAATCGCGCAGCAGAGGGTGAGTTGCGCAACGGATGGAACCGCCGTCTTCATTGTGGTTCTCGAAAGGAACGAAATAAACTTCGATCCCCGCAGCACTCAGCGCTTCCGCAATCCGTTCCCATTTTTCGGACCCGTTGGCGCCCAGGATATAATGATTTTCATCAATCGGCAATCCGTTGACGGCCAAGCGCTGCGCGTCTTCGAGGCTCACCTCGATAACCTTCCAGCCTTTAAAATATGCCGGTACTCCATTGCAGAAAGCTGCGGGGCAGGCAATGATCAAACCCGGTCTTGGTATCGATAGTGCGACGTCAAGATGCAAAAATTGGTCTTGCAACGGGACCGCTTCCACATCGTAGCCCAAGGGCCCTAAAATTGACTGCAACCACGCAACGCCCAAGGGGCTGGAACCCACCATCGGATTTTTTGATGTACCCACCAGGATTTTTTGCCCCAAAAGCAAAATGTCTCCCCCTTCCAAGGCGGGGAACCGTGTTTTATCATAGGAACCGGCGAACGCGCCGCAATAATCGATGCCTGGCATGGCGAACCAACGGGCATTTGAGTTCTTGACTCTTGTCATGAGCAGCGTCCGGTAAGCCAAAATATCCGCCCGCCGCATCGCCGATCCCATGGACAGTTCGATCACATTCTCACCAATGACGGCGATCGGATCACGGGCGTAGACGAACTGAAAGCCATTGGTGCGAACATAATCGGCACCGAAATTTACCGCAACTTGCTCGACGGATAGTTCGGTCGGACGCCAGACCTTCACATTATTTGCTTCCAAGATTTTGATCAATTCCCGGTTTTCGCATTCAAGCCGGTCATATTTGCCGACTTCTTTGAAATCTTTACCACTGCGCGCCAAAGCCTTTTTAACTTCAGCTTTCGGCAATATCTTCTGACATTCCTCAATCCAGACAGCCTTGGCAACATCCGGATAGAGTCCATACGCCCCACCGACAATCACTTCCCGCAAACGTCCATATTCATAGTCGACGCGCACCCTTGCTTCATTTGTCGTCATTGGGACATCCCTCCGCATTTGTTGTTGTACCCCTTGCGCGAACCAGGTGAACAATTTTTTTCATATGACTCAACTGTTCTTTCGACATTGGAAGAAGTTTCCCTGCCGGCAGTCGTAGGGAAAACGCCGCGACTGATTCGTCCGCATCCAAGTCAGCCGGAAACATTGTTTTCACGAAGATAGCAAAGATATTTTTAACGAAAGTTTTCGAACATTTCCATCTGTAAATCACTCAAAAATTTCCCTCGAGATTTGGCAGGTTTTCTCCCTGCGTCGTCGAAGTTTTTCGCGTGGAGGTTAAGGTGTCCATGAGGTGAGATTTTGACTGACAAATTGGAAATCCCCTGCCCCGAATGCAATTGCATCAAGAGGATTCCGGTTGATCATCTCCGAAGAAACCCCACATTTTTTTGCAGCAAGTGCGGCAAGCTAGTTACGGTTGACTCCCTAAAATTTGTGAGGGCCTACGACAAAGCGCTCGATGACATTGCCAGCATGTTTGAACGGTAATCTTTATCTTGAACGCTTAACCCTGACCTCCACTTTTAGCTCGACGGTTTTCGTTAGGAATCGCCGAGTTTTTTTCTTTTCACAGTGCCTTTCGCTTCACTCGTCAATAGGGCACGAAAAGCGTCGTCGGCTGGCAAAAGTCTTTCCGAAACACATTTTTTTCAGTGTTATGGAAGGACACCTCCCGTGAGTGTGGAATGTTATAAAATGGTATCCACAGATCTAAAGATGGATGATAAATCCAAATGGGTCTATTCAACTGCTGAGGAAACGGAGAGACATTCATGCTCAAAAAAACGTTTTTGCTTCTGCTCTTGCTTGTTCTATCAGCCTCGCCGATCGATGCTGCGATAGAAACAACAAAGCCGACTGCGGCCAACGGTGCAATGATTATCAGCAAATTCGAGGGACACGAACCAATCACATTAGATACGTTTAATTACGTGTATTTTGTAAAAAAGTTTTATCCGGCTGATGCACAATACTACATACACTTGGCAATCGACGCTCATAAAAACTTCTGGTATTTCCAAGACAATGCCATAGAAATCAAAGTCGATGGGGAAACTTTAGCGATCAATAACACCGCCACCAACAAAAATAATTTCTACGGCGCATTGCGCCGATCCGAGTCAACAAGCAAGATAAATTCCAAGATTGTCGAAAAAATTGCAGGTGCCGACAAGGTCTCCATTAAAGCATTTTTCTTTAATAAACCTACAATTCATTGGGAAGTCCCTACCGACATACTGCAAGAATGGAAAAGCATAATCAAGTCATCCGGCAAGAGCGAATAAAGCCCGATGATTGCAGGCGAAATTTGAGAGGGTGAATAACCGTGTCACTCAGAAGCGACGCCCAGGAATGGATTATCGAAGCTCTTCATTTTTATGGCGGATCAGCCACAATCATTCAAATATGCAAATATGTTTGGGCCCAGCACGAAACAGAGCTACGCAGCAGCGAAGATGGCTTTTATACATGGCAATATGACGTTAGGTGGGCAGCGCAAGCACTGCGGGACAAAGGCATTCTCAAGCCAATATCCGAAACAGAGAGAGGCCTCTGGGAATTGCAGTGACTAATTATTCCGGATAATTTCTGAGAAAGAATGCAATTTTCTCCGCGCTTGCTGGTTCCAACCTCCTCTTAGTTTTTCCTATCGAGACTCCCTTCATTCGATCCGGCAGTTCGAAAATGAGGCCCGGCATAGGGAAGTTCAACGTTTAGGCAAAGAACTATGCCAGCAGTTATGTAAAATGGTNNTGGTGCTAAGTACTATCATGTAAAAATCCCCCACTTTCATGAGGAACCGACAGGATCATTTTTACAAATCCTGATAGAGGTTCTTTTGCGGCCCTATAGCGGAGAGCGTCAACGCAATGAAGTTTTGCATACCGTCAATCTATCACGTTGACAGCTCATTTTGATTCATCAAAGGAAAGCTGGTGACACCTATGCGCCGTGGATTCTTTTGGATCTCTTGTATAACCTTGCTGCTTTTTCTGTCAGTGCCAACGCTAACCAGCGCCTGCACGCTCTGGGCAGCAGCTGGTGACAGAGTTGCTGACGGCGGCACGATGATTCACAAAAACCGGGACTGGAGTCCGAACCATAAGCAGGAGCTGCGTCTGGTGACTCCCAAGAAAGGTTTTCGCTATTTGAGCCTATATACTACAGGAAATGAGTGGATTGGAACCAAGGCGGGCGTCAACAGTGAAGGACTGGTCATTGTAACGGCTTCAGCTCCCAGTTATCTCGATAAAAAAGTGAACTTCCAGGGTAAAACCAACACGGCGACACTGTTGTCACGGTATGAAAGTGTGGATAAGGCGCTAAAGGCCCTTGAAGCGGCTGAATGGAAATGCGGTCCAGAATTTATTATCATGGCCGACAAAACCGAAATCGCCAGCATTGAATTCGGCATGGATGGGCAACACGCTGTGATAGCAAGGCAGTCAAACGGTGTAGTGTTTCATACCAATCACTATCTTAGCGACGAACTAATCGGACTTAACCCAGAAAAAATCAACGTAAGCAGCTTAAAACGCTATGCAAAAATCAATGAATTGTTAAATTCCCAGGATATCCTCGATATGGATGACTCCGATTCTTTCAGCAAAGACCCCGTGCTATGGCGACCAGGAGCAACGCCAACATCGGTTAGGACCCTATCGGCATGGACCGTTCGGCATTACAGTGATGGGGCTTCCACACTGCACTTGATCATGGCGAACCCAGGAAACCAGGAAAGGTCCTACGAAATTTCTCTCGCTGAAGTTTTTTCCGGGAAGTACGACGTAGCGACGGTAAGATAACTTCAGAGTCTTAGCGTGCAGAATCAATAGTGCTTGGCTCACTCGTGTCATGCTACGGTTGATTTTAGCTTCTACTCAACGGCAAGGAGCGTTGACTATGGTAGTAGCCAGAACCCCTTCCCCGCCTTACTATGCTGTAATCTTCACATCCAAAAGGACGGATGGCGATAATGGTTATACGGCTTTCGCCGAAGAAGTCCTGAAACTTGCTGAACAGCAGTCCGGATTCCTTGGTGCCGAAAGTGTCAGAGATCAGGATCAGGTTGGCATAACGGTTTCCTATTGGGACTCCCCGGAGGCGATCCGGAAGTTCAAAAATGAAGCCCGGCACATGGAAGCCCAACGGTTGGGCAAAGAGCTATGGTATTCAACATTTGGTCTGCGGGTATGCAAAGTGGAACGGGATACCTTCCTGTGAAAAGGCCAATCAATGGGGGAGGCAGTCGCGCTTCGTCCGCCGTGATCAGGCGACGTAAATCACCGTCCTCNNTGGGCCGTTGTTTTTTCGTCAGCCATATCAGATCAACCCAACTTTAATTTGATATTTTATATATTATTAACAAAATTTTATATACAATTTTCATATATTCCCAGAGGGTTTTGAATTTATGTGTGGAAGTATGCGGCATGGAGGTTGGTAAATATATCGAGGTGGTTTAGTGTCCGAAAAGCTTGATGTCTCCTGTCCGAAATGTGATCATCAAAAGCTGATTGACGTTGATGAACTTCGGAGAAATCCCACGTTTATCTGTAGTAAATGCGGGACGCGGATCACAATCGATGCGGGAAAATTTTTTGCCGTACTTTATGGACGATCACCAGTTCATCAAAATCAGAAGAAAATTGGCAACCTCTAACNNTCTCTGAAGTTCATTAAAAATGAGGTCCCCATCCAGCCTCCATTTTTGCTCACCGATTTCAGTCATGAGATCAGTGAGCTTTTTTGTTTTAAGGAAGCAAAAAAAGTGGAAGTAGTCAAAAAGTAGTCAGTTGGCGGCAGACTTCGAAAAAAAGGCTTCCGACGAAATCGTCGGAAGCCTTAATTTACGCTGGTGCCGAAGGCCGGACTCGAANNCTGCCAATTCCGCCACTTCGGCACATCATACTGCCCTTAGCAGGCAAGAAATATGATACCACCGGCGTCTTCTCTTGTCAACAAGCAGGATTAATCGCCCTCCGCGGAAAATATACTATGGTATGACGACAACAACCATTCTTCTCGAAGACCGATCTTTTTCCTGCACCCTGCGGTTCAGCGCCCGACGCCGGTCGGTGCAGATTCGCGTTCCCCGGCCGGATTGCCTGGAGCTCGCCGCACCAGCGGGAATGTCCTGGCCGAAAATCCGCGAGCTGGTGGAAACCAAACGCGTTTGGATCCTGCGCCAAGTCCGGCGGCTGGAAGCCGTCGCCGCCAACCCGGCGAATGCTTCGTTGACGCATGGCGCGACGATCCTGTATCGGGGACAGCCACACACGTTGCTGTTACTGGCCGACGCCGCCGGGCGGCCGACTGTGACCTACTCAGCCTGCCAGATTGCCGTACATTTGCCGGAACTTGTGGGGGAAGACAACGATCCCACCGTCTGGCATTCGCTAAAAAAATGGTATTTGGATCAGGCCCAGCAGCAGTTGCTGGAACGGACACGGTACTGGTCGGCGCAGATTGGTGTGCAGCCGCTTCGCATTTCCCTGCGCGACCAGAAAACCCGCTGGGGAAGTTGCTCATCCCGGGGAACCGTCAGCTTCAACTGGCGCGTCATCATGGCGCCGCCGGCAGTGCTGGACTACCTGGTCGTCCACGAGTTGTGCCACATGCTGCATCCGAACCATTCGCCCGCCTACTGGCGGGAAGTCGCCCGCTGGCTTCCCGACTGCCGCGACCAACGGCGCTGGCTGAAACAGAACGGCGGCCTGCTGGGAAAAATTCTAGAGGGTTGATGCTTCAGGCTCCGCCAGTCCTTTTTCCGTGATAAACTCCATGAGCAGTTTCGCCGTGTTACCGGTGATCTTCACGCAATTCACCAGATGTTCGCGCGTTTCAAATTCATGCGGGTTGAGCGCCCGACAACAGGTAGCGCCGAACTTTTCCCGGAACCTGTCGTGAAACTCTTTGGACAGGGCTNNAGGCCTCTTCCCGGCTTTCCGTCGCTGCGGTCCGGCCTCGCAACAGTCCCAGCGCCATTACCGACGCCGCCAGCGCGCCGCAGACGCAACCAGCATGTCCGAACCCTCCGCCGAAGCCGGTTGTCATCCGGAGCGACTGTTCGTCGACGGGAATTCCCAAAACATCCGTAGTCGCCCGCAGGACCGACTCCGAACAGTTGAACCCGTCCTTGAAGTATTGTCCGGCCGCATTGCGTGCCTCTGTTGCCTTGTCCGACATTTTCAAAACCCCTTTCACGCTGCTTGCTGTTGCCGCCGGCGACGGGTTTTCGCCCCGCCCGGCTAAATAAATTCACGAAGGAGGAATCCCCATGAGCAAATTATTCGAGCCGTATCAAATCGGCGCCATTTCGTTTCGCAACCGCTTCGTGCGTTCTGCCACCCACGATCGGCTGATGCTGCCGAGCGGCGAGGTGACCGATGCGCAAATTGAACTTTTCCGCAACCTGGCGGCCGGCGGCGTCGGTCTGATCGTAACCGGCCATTCCTATGTTTCTCATCCGCTGGGCCGGGCCAGCATCCCCCAGAATGGCATTTTCCACGAACGATTTGTCGACGGTTATAAAAAAATGGTGGAAACCGTTCATCAACATGGTGCCAAAATTTTTCTACAACTGGCCCATGCCGGTCGGCAAACCTCCCCGGAATTCATCGACGGCCAGATGCCGGTTGCTCCGTCCGATCTGTTCGACGATCAGGGCCGGCAGGTCGCCCGAGCGTTGAAGCTTGAGGAAATCGACCGCCTGCAGGAAGATTACGAAGCCGCAGCGCTTCGGGCCAAACGGGCCGGGTTCGACGGCGTCCAGATCCATATGGCGCACGGTTATCTGTTGGCCCAATTCCTCTCGCCCTACACCAATCATCGCGAGGATGAGTACGGCGGCTCCATCGACCACAGGATCAGCCTGCTATGCGCACTGTCCTACCGGGTCAAGGCCGCCGTCGGCCGGCAGTATCCGGTTTTCGCCAAATTGAACACCACCGACGGGGTAACGGCGGAAACGCAGCTAGCCCTGCCCGATGTGATCTACGCCGCTCAGATGATCGCCGAGCATGGCATCGACGCCATCGAAACCAGCGGCGGCACCATCAAGGAAACCCGCGTGGTCATGTCCAAGCCCGGAATCCTGTCGCCCGACCAGGAAGCCTACTTCGCGCCGGCCGCCAAACAGATCAAGGCGGCGGTGAAGGTTCCGGTCATTCTGGTCGGCGGCCTTCGTTCAGTCAGCGCAATGGAATCCGTGCTCGCCGACGGGACCACCGACATGATCTCCATGAGCCGTCCCTTCATCCGCGAACCGGACCTCGTCAACAAGCTGGCGGCCGGGCAGGCCAAGGCGACCTGCGTTTCCTGCAATCTATGCTTTAATCCACAGGGGCTCAGCTGTCGTTACGAAGGCCCCGCTCCTCAATAAAACGCATCAGCAGTTCAGCGGCGCCCGCCGTGATGGCATGACAGTTTTCCTTCGACTCCGGCGTTCCGTTCTCGTAGGGATTCAGGCAGCCGCAGCTAAGCGCGCCGAATTTCTCGATGAACTGATCCAGAAAGGTCCGGGTCAGATCTTTCATCGGCTTTTTGTCCTGAGCCGGATCGGTCCGGCCGGCCAGGATTCCCAGCACCATAACGGCACCGGTCGCAGCGCCGCACGGCCCCTCCTTGGAGGAGATCCCGCCGCCGAACCCGGCCGCGGCCCGGAGCGCATCCGGTGTCACGTTGAGTTGCAAGTGTTCGCAGAATGCCCGGAATACCGATTCCGCGCAATTGTAGTTCGCCCTGTAGTTGCGGCCCGCCGCTTCGTACAGGGCTTTTTCCATCTCTTCCCGAGTTTTCAATGGTTCAACCACCTTTTCATCTTTATTGTTGCAGCCGGTCCAGCCGCCGGAGTCGTTTCCCCACCCATTGCGACAAAATTGCTCCCAAAACCCCCGTCACAAACTGCGGCCAGCCCATGACGAACAACAGACCCGCCGCCAGCGGCGGCGGCAGTTCGATGAATTTCAGCAGCTGGGAAAAGGCCAGATAAAAGAAGATCGCCTTTCCCAAAGCCGCTCCGCCGATGGCCGGCAAAACCGGCCCGATTTTCGCCAGCTGGGTGAACAGCCAGACATATAGGACATTGCCGGCCGCCACCGGCACGATGAATACCGGCAACGGCAACAGTTGTTGCATATAGGCGACGATCGGCGTTACGCAGGCAATCACAAACGCCGCCTTCCGTCCCGTTAGCTGTGCCGCCACCAACAAACAGGCGTTGACCAGGGAGCCGACCAGAAACGTCGAGGCAATGGCCGGCAACGGAATCAAAAAGCGCAACGACTGGAACACGATGGTCAGCGCCAGCAGCAATGCAGTCCTGGATAGAGTTCTGAGCCGTGGATCAGGCAAACCGGGTTACGCCTCCATTTCGCCGCTCGGCAGTGATATTTCCTTGCGAAGATCAGGAAAGGCCGTATCTACACGGCCTTTCCCGGTTTCATGCCAACTGATGCATATCTGGGATATCCTTAGGCCAGATTGCACTCCTTGGCAATCAATCCTTTGTAGGACTGCTGGATCTTGCGGGTGATCGGGCCGGGCTTGCCGTCGCCGATCGGTTTGCCGTCGATTGTGACGATGGGCATGATCTCGGTGGTCGTCCCGCTCAGGAAAGCTTCGTCGGCCTTGAACGCAAAATCCAGGTCAAAGGCTTTTTCCATCACGGACAGATCATGTTCCGGCAGGATCTTTTCGAGAACCAGCGTCCGGGTCACACCCTTGAGAATCAGGTTGCCGACCGGGTAAGTCCAGAGAATGCCGTCCTTCACGATGAAAAAGTTGCTGCTGGTGCCTTCCGTTACCTTGCCGANNTCTTTGCCGTCCCGAATCTGGAGGGCTTCATAGCAGCCGGCTTCCTTGGCTTTCTGTTTGCCGAGGACGTTGCCCAGCAAGTTGAGCGATTTGATGTCGCAGCGCAGCCAGCGCTCATCCGGAACGGAAACCGCGCCAACGCCGGTGTCCCATTGCGCCGCATTGAAATTGCTCGGCCGGATGGTCATCGTCAGGCAGGGAACGACAGTGTCGGGAAACGCATGCCCGCGCGGCGCCCAGCCCCGCGTGATCTGCAGATAAATGCCGCCGTTCTGGATGCCGCTCTCTTCGATCAGCCGATCATGAATGCCGGCCATCTCGTCGAAAGTGAAGACCGCCGGAATCCGCAGTTCGCGCAGCGAACGATACAGCCGGTCGATGTGCGGCTTCAGGGAAAAGCATTTTCCATTGTATACCTTGGTGTACTCATACACGCCATCGCCAAACTGATAGCCGCGATCTTCCATCGCGATGACCAGTTCCTTCAGATCCACCGTCCGTCCGTCGATATACCCCAGTGCTCCCATGTTTGTTNNCGCCGCCAGGACCGCCGCCGCGTGTCCGTCGATTTTCACCTTGCGCCAGATGGCGGCAACGGCTCCCGCCCGGTCGATCAAGAACGTGGAGCGCTCGGTCCCCCGGACTTTTTTGCCGTACATGTTCTTTTCCTTAATGACGTCATAGGCCGTGCAAATTTCGCTGGCAGTGTCGGCCAGCAGAGGGAACGGCAACCCCTCCAGTTTGCGGATGAATTTGTCATGCGATTTCAAATCGTCGCGGCTGGCGCCCAGAATTTCCACGCCAATCGCGGCCAGTTCACCATAGATCCCGCGAAACTCGCGGGCTTCGTCCGTTCAGCCGGCAGTGGAGTCTTTCGGATAAAAGTACAGCACCACCGCCTTCTTTCCACGAAAGTCCCGCAGGCAAATTTCACCGGTCGTCGCCGGCAGGCAAAATTCCGGCGCCGTGCTCCCCACCTCAATTGTCGCCATGTTTCATCCCCCCTCAAACTTTTCACCGGGAAGGTAATCATGAATCAACGGATCCATTCCATCGAGTATATCCGAGGTCTGGCGATGCTGGGCGTTGTCGGCATTCACACCGGCTCCGAACTGCTGTCCAATCCTCAGGCCAATATGCACCTGTTTGCCGTGCTCGAAATCGTCAGCCGGTTCAGTGTGCCGATTTTTTTCTTTGTCTCGGCGTTTTCCCTGTTCCGACAATATCCGCTGGACGGACCGTTTGACGCCGGCCGGTTTTACCGTCGCCGGTTCGCCCGGGTGCTGCTGCCCTACCTGGTCGGCTCCGTTCTCTATATGCTGCACTACTCCTGGCTTACCGCCGACTGGAGCATCTGGCTGCCGATTCTCGTCTACCAGTTCTTCGGTTTCGGCATGGCATCGTATCAGCTGTATTTTCTGGTAATCCTGCTTTGGTTCTATCTGCTGATGCCGCTTTGGCGACCGCTGACCCGCAAGATCCTGGAGCGCCCCGGGCTTTGGCTGAGCCTGCGGTTTGCCGGCCAAATCGCGTTCAACTATTATTCCAGTTACAAGCTGCGCCCTAACTTCGGCCTTTTCTATCTTGACCTGCTGATCCAGTACCGGATGAGCTGGTGGCTGGCCCATTATCTGTTCCTGTTTCTGTTCGGTGCCGTTTTTGCCGTCCGGTATGAAGAAATCATGGTCTGGCTACGCCGCCGGCGAGAATTGGTCACGTTGTTCTTTTTCGGGTCCCTGGGTCTGTTGCTCGCCCACTATTACTATCTGTTGCTGGCCCGGCATTACTCACTGGAACAGGCCGTCAACATCGTCCACCAGCTCAGTCCCGGCGGCATGCTCTATACGCTGGCCGCCTGCCTGTATCTGATGCTGCGGTTTGACGGGGCGTTACCGGCGCCGCTGCAGGCCGTGCTGAACAGCGTAGGCCGCTATTCCTACGGGATCTTCTGGATTCACACCCTGTTCATCCATTATTATCAACAAGGTCTGACGGCTCTGGGCTGGTCGATGACCGTGCCGGTCACCGTGCTGTTTTACACGGCCACGGTACTGTCGAGCATTGGCGCCGTCCGGATCGGGCTGGCGGTACGCCGGCATTTATTTTCACAGCAAAAAGGATAGTTTTTCCCGGTCCTCTTCCGACAGCAGCAGCGGTTCCGACAACGCTTTCTCGCGGGGCGCCCATTTCTTGGCGGCCCGTTTTCTGTTGTTGGCCCAAAAAATCAGCAACAGCTGGCAAAATCGCTGGATCGAACGGACATGCGGCTCAAATCGCGGATCATTCGCCCAGGTCCGGTACATTTCCTCGATCTTGTCGCCGGCTGCTGCCGTCATGTCTCCATGCGCCGCCACATCGGCGATCTTGAGAGCTGTGAGGCAGACCAGGCGGATGACTCGCTGCCGCAAGTTGTCCGGGTCGGGACCGGTACCGAATTTCAGTTCATCATTCAGCTGAACCCGCCCCACGTCCAGCAGCGGCCGAAACACGGGAAAGCCGGCGGCAACACCATGCCTGGTCACGGCCAGGGCCGCGACCTCGCCGATTTTTTCCGTCAGCGGCAGCCAAAGCTCCGGGTCATTGATGTGACCGTTCAATGCCAGCAACTGTTCGACCAGAATCGAGGCTGCCGGGCTCTCGGGATTCAGGCTGGCCATCGTTGCCACGGCGCGCCATTGCTGCAGGAACAGTGTTAAAAAGGCGTTTCTGTCGGCAGCGGTGGTGCAAAGTGGCCCCAGAACTTCAAAAACGGCAGGAATGGCTTCGAAACGGTCATACCGCAAAATTCGGTGCAACCAGGAATCGACCGCTTCCAGAAGCGCGGTTCCGGCCTGGCCGTCCTCGTCCCGGGCCGCCCATTGCGCCGTTGCGGCGACAATTCCGGCAAACAATTCGCCGTCGTTACGGCGCAAGGCAAACCGACCGGCCAGTCCGGCGAATTTGACGACCCGCGGCGTCATTGCCGCGGTGGCCGGACAATCGGCGGAACCAAGCAGTGCCAGGACCAGCGCCGTTGTTTCCCGGGCCGGTTCCAGCATTTTTTCCCTAATGCAGGCGGCCAGGATATCCGTCATCGTTTCCAGAATCGCCGGCAGCGTCCGGAAATCATGAACGGTCAAAAAACGACGGCTTCCTTGCAGCAAGGCCAATACCAGTTCCGGCCGCCGGGCGTAAACGGCATGCTGAATCGCCGTCGCGCAGTCCGCCAGCGTGGTTGCCCGCGCCTCCGTCAGTTGGGGAACGGACCGGAGCGCCGGTTCGAACTCGCCAGCCGCGATCTGTTGCCGCAACAACACCCAGCCGCTAACGGACATGGATCTCGCCTTTGTAAATCAGACCGCGCTCGGTATCCGCCGTTATCACCATGCCATCATCCGCCAGGCTATCCATAGCGCCTTCGACGCCGACGATCACCGGAATTCCAAAACTAACGCCAACAATGGCCGCCTGTGAGGTCAGGCCGCCCTCTTCAGCAATAATTGCCGCGGCCCGCGCCGCATCGGCCGCTATTTCGTCCATTAGGCACGGGACTACGAGGATATTCCCCGGCTTGAACTTCTCGGTGAACTCCTCTGGCGAAGCGGCGGTGCACACTTCGCCCGTGACTTTCCGCTGGCCGATTCCCGTTCCCCGCAGCAAAATCTGGCCGACCGTGTGGACCCGGACCATGTTGGTGGTACCGGTGAGCCCTACGGGAATTCCCGCCGTAATGACCACCAGGTCGCCGCTTTTTACCCAGCCGGAAGCCATGGCACCGGTCACGGCGTTGGACATCATCTCGTCAGTGTTGGCGGACTGGGGAACAAAGACCGGCATCACACCCCATAACAGCAACAAACGCCGGACAATTTTCTCCTTCGGGGTCACCGCGACAATGACGGACTGCGGCCGGTACTTGGACACCATCCGGGCCGTGTAGCCGGACTCCGTAGAAGTGATGATAGCCGCCGCGTTCAGCTCGTGCGCCACCTGGACCGTTGCATGACTGATGGCGTCGGTGGTGGTAATCATCTCGCAGGAAGCGTTCCGGGCCTGGATCATTTCGCCGTAGCTCAACGCCGCCTCGGTGCGGCGGGCCAACGTCGCCATGACCGTCACCGCTTCCACCGGATATTTTCCGGAAGCCGTCTCGCCACTCAGCATGATCGCATCCGTGCCGTCCATGATGGCATTGGCGACATCCGTCGCTTCCGCCCGAGTGGGCCGGGGATTGGCAATCATCGACTCCAGCATCTGGGTCGCGGTGATGACCGGTTTGCCGACCATATTGCAGCGTCGGATCAGCATTTTTTGGATAATCGGTACATCTTCGGCCGGAATCTCGACGCCGAGGTCGCCCCGCGCCACCATGACTCCATCGGCGACCGTCAGGATTTCATCGATATTCTTGACTCCGGCGGCGTTTTCAATTTTGGCGATGATGTGACAGTCCGCACCCTTGGACTCCAAAACCCGCCGGATGGCCAGTACATCCCCCGCCTTCTGCACAAAGGATGCGGCGATAAAATCGATCCCCTGCTCGATTCCGAACAGCAGGTCCTGAACATCATGTTCCGATAAAAACGGCAAACCCAGTTGCACGTCCGGCACGGCCACCCGCTTAAAATTACTTACCTCTCCCGTATTTTCGACAGTGGTCAAAATATCCGGACCGGACACTTTCTCGATGTGCAGGCTGATCAACCCATCGGCCAACAGAATCGTCTGACCCGCTGCGACCTCTTGGGGCAAATTTTTGTAATTCACGGACACGATCTGTTCTGTTCCCGGAACATCGCGTGCGGTCAGGGTAAAGTCCGCGCCCGCCTGCAGCGTCACCTTTTTGTCGGTAAAGGTTCCCATGCGGATTTCCGGGCCCTTGGTGTCCAGCATGATGGCCACCGTTGCTTTAACAGCTGCCGCGGCTTCCCGGACCTGTTGCATGCGCCGGCCGTGATCTTCATGCGTGCCATGGGAAAAGTTGAACCGGGCGACATTCATCCCGGCCCTGATCATCGCTTCCAGAATGCCGGGCTGGTCCGTGCTGGGTCCAACCGTGCAGACAATTTTCGTTCGCTTCATGGGCATCCTCCTACATCGTTCAGAATCTCCCGCGCTTCCTCCGCTTCCGATTCCAGGGCCATCACTTCGAACAAGCCATCTCCCAACATCGAGATGCCGGCGGGTCGGATGTCCGCCATCAGGCCTTCGCTCTCCAGCAAACTTTTCAGCATATCCGCCTGCGCCCGGTTGGCTGCAATATGAATGACCGTCCACATGTCGCCGTCCTCCGGTTAGAGTTTAATTTGGTATTTGCTTAACTTCTGATAAAAGCCGGACCGATGAATTCCCAGAATTTTTGCCGCCTGGCTCCGATTCCCGCCGGCTGCTTCCAGTGCTTTATATATAGCTTGTTTCTCTGCATCCTCCATTATTCCTGCAAGTTCCTGCGCCGTTTTCTGATTTGCCGGCTCCGTTCTCCCGCCGGATCGTCGCAGCGTCGGCGGCAAATGCTCCGGCTGGATTTCGCCCACGTCGTCCATCAGGTTCACGGAACGCTCCAAGACATTCTCCAGCTCCCGGACGTTGCCGGGCCAATCATAATCCATCAGCAACTCCAGGGCCGCCGGTGAAACCCGGTCCACGTCGAACTGCAAATTGCGATTGATCTTTCGGAGCAGTGCCTCGCATAATTCCGTCATATCTTCCCGGCGCTCCCGCAAGGGCGGGATATGCAGGGCGATGATGTTCAAGCGGTAAAATAGGTCCTGACGGAAGGTTCCCTGGCCCATCATCGCTTCCAGGTCCTGATTGGTCGCCGCGATGACCCGGACATCGACCGGCGTGGTCTTGGTGCCGCCGACCCGTTCCACTTCCCGTTCCTGCAGCACCCGCAACAGTTTCGCCTGCATCGGCATCGACATATCACCGATTTCATCCAGTAAAATTGTCCCGCCGTTCGCCAGTTCAAACTTGCCGGGTTTGCCGCCTTTGCGGGCGCCGGTGAAGGCGCCGTCCTCATAGCCGAACAACTCCGATTCCAGCAAATTTTCCGGGATCGAGGCGCAGTTGATCTTGATGAAGGGGCCATGGCGGCGGCTACTGGCATAATGGATCGCCTGGGCGAACAATTCCTTGCCGGTACCGCTCTCGCCGGTGATCAGCACGGTCGATTTTCCCTTGGCCGCGCGCAGGGCAATCATCTTGAGCCACTGAATCTTTTCACCCGAACCGATGATGCTGTCGATCGTATACTTGCCGCCTTGCACTTTTTGCAACTCTTCTTTGTAATACTCGAGCTCCGATTGCAGGGAGGTCAGCTTGCGCGCCAACACCCGCAGGTCCTTGACATCCCGGAACACCATTTTGCCAACGGCGCCGGTCACTTCCCCGTCCTTGACGATCGGGATCCGGGTAACCACGGTGTTGTGCTCGCCGATTTTCTGCATGTCACAGATCTCCGCCTTGCCGGTCTGCGCTACGATGTGCATGCGGGTATTTTCAATCACATCGGTGATGTGCCGGCCAATGGCCTTCTTCGGGTCAATGTGCAAAAACTCGCCGTAGGCGTCGTTCATCATCGTCACAAAGCCGTTTTTGTCCACCACCACAATGCAGTCGAAAATGCTGTTGACGATCGAGTCCAAAATGCTTTTCAGGTCTTTTACTTCTTCGAGTTCGGAAGCGATCTTCTGCAATTCGGTGACGTCCTGGAAAATAGCCACACCGCCGACAATTTTATTATTCTTGATGATCGGCGAACGGCGGGTGATGATCTGCGAGCTGCCAAACTGGATTTTTTGGTTTAACTGCGCCTTGCCAGTTTGCAATACGCTCATAAATCCCTGGGGATCCGGCATCACGTCGACCACGGAACGTCCGATGACATTTTCGGCCTTCATGCCGGTGATCGCCTGCGCCGCCGGATTAAACAGCGTCACGATCCCGGCCGAATTTACCGCCATCACGCCATTGCTGGCGGAATTCAGGACCGCTTCGAATTCTTCCGCCATAAATACGGATTTCTCTGAGAGATACCTTACCAGGTCCGTGCGGGTAACAAAGCCGATCGGTTTATTTTGTGGATTCACGACCGGAAACCGTCCATATTTGAAGATCAGGTTGTTTTGCTGCAACTCTGGAACCAGCATCGAGTCTTTAAGCGTAAAAACGTCGGTTGTCATTACATCGCAAACCCGCAGGGCCATAATGTCCTCCTGCCGGGCGATTGCCTGGATCAGATGGGTTTTGGTCAGCAAGCCGATCAACACGCCTTCGTCATCGACCACTGGCGCTCCGTCAATATTTTTTTCAAAAAAGATACGAGCGGCATCCGACAAAGAAATGCCCGAATTTAGGGTGATCAATTTTTTGCTCATCAAATCCCGGACCCTCAATGACCCAGCCTCCTCATTCGCAAATATGCACGATGATATTTTCCATTGTCCATTTCGTTAGACATTCTTGTTTCATTTTAACATAAAACAACAGACTCCGTATATTCGCGGAGTCTGTTGCGGCAATCCAGATCAAAAGGATTGAAACTAGATCGTGGCGGCTCCATCCACGCTCAGCACGGCGCCATTGATGAATTTGGCGTCATCAGAGGCAAGGAAGGCGAAGGCGGCGGCGATTTCTTCCGGTTCGCCCAGACGGCCGGCCGGCACTTTAACCAGAATTTTTTCCTGCAACACTTCCATCGGAATTTTCTTCACCATATCGGTGCCGATGAATCCCGGCGCCACGCAGTTGAAGCGCAGACCGTTCTTGGCCATTTCCTTGGCCCAGGACTTGGTCATGCCAATAACGCCCCATTTGCTGGCCGCATAGTTGGTCTGGCCAATGTTGCCATAGATGCCGACGATGGAAGAAGTAGTGAGTACGACGCCGGACTTGTTTTCCAGCATGTTCGGCAATACGGCGGATGTGCAGTTGAACACACCGGTCAGGTTGACGGCAATCACCGCATCAAACGCTTCCTTGGCCATCTTTTTCATCATCGCATCCTTGGTGATCCCCGCATTATTGATGAGAACGTCGACCCGGCCGAACACTTCGATGGCCTTGGCCACCATGGCTTGGGCGCTCTCGATTTTCGTCACGTCGGTCTGTACGTAAATCGCTTTTTGTCCTTTGGCTTCCACTTCCTGCACTGTGCCCGAACCGTCAACGAAATCCGCCACTACGATGTTCGCGCCCTCTTCGGCGAAGCGCAGCGCAGTGGCTTTGCCGATTCCGCCGGCCGCTCCGGTGACAATGACAACCTTGTCTTTCAATCCTCTCATGTGATATTTCCCCCTTTTCCTCACATTTTTTCTATGACTGTTCCGATGGCCGGCCCGCCGCCGACACACAGGGAAGCAAGTCCATATTGAACATTTCGCCGCTGCATCTCATAAATCAGGGATACGATGATCCGCGCCGCCGTGCAGCCCACCGGATGTCCCAGACCGATCCCCGAACCGTTGGCGTTGACTTTTGCCAGATCCAGTTTCAGTTCACGGTTGACCGCCAAAAATTGCGCGGCAAACGCCTCATTGATTTCGTAATAGCCGATATCGTCCGGCGTGAGGCCCGCCAATTTGATCGCCTTGGGTATCGCATAGGCCGGACCGATTCCCATGATTTCCGGCGGAACGCCGTAATTTGCCGTGGAACGCAACTTGGCCAAAGGTTTCAGGCCCAGTTCTTTGCCCTTTTGGGCCGACACCAGCACCAACGCCGCCGCACCGTCGTTTACGCCGGAAGCGTTGCCGGCCGTCACCGTACCGTCTTTTTTGAAGGCCGGTTTCATGGCCGCCAGCTTTTCCAGTGACACATCCGCCCGGGGATGCTCGTCCTGTCCGATAACGACCGGGCCCTTCCGGGTCTCGATCGTAACCGGCACGATCTCCGCGTCAAATGTTCCGTCCTGAATCGCCCGTATCGCCCGTTGATGACTGAGCAGCGCCAACTCGTCCTGCTCCTGACGGCCGATCTGATACTGTTGCGCCAGATTTTCCGCGGTCAGCCCCATATGATACCCCATCATGGCGCAAACCAGTCCGTCGTACAGCATACTGTCAACGATCTCCCCGTTGCCCATCCGGTAGCCTTCGCGCGCCCCTTTCAACAGATACGGCGCCTGGCTCATACTCTCGATCCCGACCGCCACTCCAATGTCGCTTTTACCCAGCATGATCGACTGGCTGACAATCTCGAAAGCCTTCATTCCCGAACCGCATTGCTGGTCAACCGTGCAGGCGTATCCTTCGACCGGCATCCCGCACTTCAGTTGGATCTGTCGGCCGGGATTCCCTTTGGCTCCCGCCTTGTAAATTTGTCCACAGGCCAGCTCCTGTACCTGCACCGGCGCAATCGCCGCCTGCGCCAGGGCTGCATTAACAGCCGTCACTCCAAGATCCACGGCACTGACATCTTTGAGTTTTCCCAAAAAATCCCCGATGGGAGTCCGTTTGGCACCGACAATCCACACTTCTTGCATTGCCATCCCTCCTCACAACAAAACTTGCTTGAATGACAGGCAGGAACCCCGCAAAGTTCCTGCCCTCATCACTGGATATTTATTGAACCATGTCCTTGAGCCCCATCAATTCATCCTTGAAAATGCGCTCATCCATTAATTTGAGGTTCGGCGAAATAATCGGTTTGAAGTCCATCAGAGCCAGAACATCTTTCTCCAGATCGACCCCGGGAGCGATTTCAATCAACATCATTCCTTCGGCCGTCAGCTTGAATACAGCGCGTTCGGTGATATACAACACCGGCTGCTTCACTTTCTTAGCATAGTTGCCGCTGAACGTGATCTGCTCCACATGATCCAGGAACTTGCGGGCCCGTCCTTCCTTCACGATGGTCAGCTGACCGTCGCCAACTTTGACTTCGAGGCCGCCGGCAGTGAACGTCCCGCAGAAGATCACCCGTTTGGCGTTCTGGGTAATGTTGATGAATCCGCCGCAGCCGGCTACCCGACCTTTGAACTTGCTGACATTGATGTTGCCATGCTTATCCGTTTCCGCCAGGCCCAGATATGCCAGGTCCAAACCGCCGCCATCATAGAAATCGAACTGATAGGGTTGATCCACAAAAGAATCCGCATTAGTCACGGCGCCAAAACTTAGTCCGCCAGCCGGCACGCCGCCGCTTCCGCCAGGCTCCACCGTCAGCGTCATCATGCTGCCGATTCCCTCTTCATTGGCAACATTCGCTGCCCCTTCCGGCATGCCGATTCCCAAATTGACGATGGCATTCGGGATCAGTTCCATCGCTGCCCGGCGGGAAATCACTTTCCGCTCGTCGAGATCCATCGGCTTGATACTGTTCAGCGGCACCCGGATTTCCCCGGAATAAGCAGGATTATACTGCTCGGCAAACGTCTGCATATGCTCGCTCATGTCTTCTGGCACCACAATGTAATCCACCAGGTGTCCCGGTACCTTGACAGCTTTCGGATTCAGCGTTCCTGCCAATGCAATCCGTTCTACCTGCGCAATCACGATTCCACCCGAATTTTTGGCAGCTTGGGCGATCGGTAGAATTTCCAGAGACAGCGCTTCTTTTTCAATGGTAATATTGCCGTTTACATCAGCAGTCGTACCACGGATTAACCCAACGTTGATCGGAAAAGCTTTATATAGCAACCACTCTTCCCCGCGTAATTGGACAACTTCCACAAGATCCTCGGAAGTCATCTGATTAAGTTTCCCGCTCTCAACACGCGGGTCACAAAAAGTATTCAACCCGACCTTTGTCACAACTCCCGGCTGATGAGCGGCTATAGCTCGGAACAATTGTCCGATCGTTCCCTGTGGAAAATTGTAAGCTTCAATTTTATTCTCCATAGCGAGTTTTCCGAGCTTAGGGGCCAAGTTCCAATGCCCGCCGACGACCCGCCGGACCATTCCTTCATGGCCAAAATGGTTCAAACCACGGTCTTTGCCATCCCCCTGTCCGGCGCAGTTGGTCAACTGGAGATTGCGCGGGGCGCCTTCCGCCAGGAATCTTCTTTCCAAAGCAGCGGACACAGCTTCCGGATGACAGTTTCCGACAAACCCACTAGTGGCAATCATGTCTCCGTCTTTGACAAGTTTAGCGGCTTCATTTGCAGAAATAATTTTAGCCATTCGGTAGAACACTCTCCTTTATTAAAAATTGCATCACCTAGGTACTATGCAAATATCATGCCAAAATTTATAGGCCCTTGGTGATCAGCAATTTCTATAATTGACTCTATCAGCCTGGAAATGATCCTTTCCCGACAGTATCTTTGCCCTTTTATATAATAATTTGAAATTATTAGGACCCAACAAAAAGGCGATGGCTATAGGCTAATGACATAAACATATAGACACGCTAGCCAATTATTTGATTTGTCTAACAATTATGTATCTTTTCCTATACACTGTCTAAAATTTTAAACATATCGATTGGTCTTAGACGCGCAAAACTGTCGACATTTTTTTCGTTTTCCCTCAAAAAAAGCATATTGTTTTCCGCGGTACCATTATAGATGGATCTATTTTTTTTAGATTCATTCAAGCTTTGACATTCATCTCTTAAATTTGTCCTATAAATTAGCAAGTTGTATGTTGGCATAAATCTTGCATAATGTTCAGAACAGTATGGTTTTGCTGTTTGTACTGATTCCGCTTTGTAGAAACCAGGAACAAAGTATCAGGAATCATACGGGCCAAACCAAAGACGAAAAGGAGGATGTAACGATCTATGGAAGTATTGGGAATTTGGTTAAGTCTTGCATGTCTCATGTACGTCGCTTTTAAAGGCTACTCCGTCATCGTGTTCGCGCCCATATTCGCCCTCATCGCCGCTGTAATGCAGGGTCTGCCTCTTATGCCCGCCTATACCGAATTATTTATGGGCAACGCAGTGACTTATGTTAAGTCCTTCTTCCCCGTTTTCCTGCTCGGCGCCGTCTTCGGCAAAGTCATGGAAGATACCGGTCTTGCCAAATCCATCGCCCACTGGATCGTGGAAAAAGTCGGTCACAAAAATGCTCTTCTCGCTGTCGTTTTGGCCTGCTACGTCATGACCTACGGCGGCATCAGCCTGTTCGTCGTGGTGTTTGCGATCTATCCTTTTGCGGCCAGCCTGTTCAAAGAAGCGGATATCCCCAAACGCCTGATTCCGGGATGTATCGCCACCGGCGCTTTCACCATCACAATGACCGCCATTCCCGGTACCCCGCAAATTCAAAACATCATCCCCACCAACTTCTATGGCACGACCGCCTATGCCGCGCCAGTGACCGGCATCGTGGCGTCAATCGCGATTTTCATCATGTGCATGGCCTGGTTGAACTGGCGCCTCAAAACCGCCAGGGCCCGCGGCGAAGGCTACGGTAACCACACCATCAATGAACCGGAAAAGATGGATCTGACCAATCTTCCCTCGCCGATTCTTTCTCTCGTTCCGCTCATTCTGGTCGTTGTCGTCAACTATATTGTTACCTTCTCGGTCAATTTCGATCCGAAGCAATTTGAAACCCTCGTCAAAATCCTTGGCAAACCCACCCCGTTGATGGCTCCCGGCGTCAAGCAAGTTCTGGGCAACTGGTCCCTGATCATCGCCCTGGTTGTCGGCATTGCCTCGGCCGTGCTCATCGGTTACAAATCCATGCCCAAGGGAATGACTGTTGCGAAGGCAATCAATGCCGGCGCCATCGGATCATTGCTCGCGATCATGAACACCGCGTCCGAGGTCGGATACGGCAACGTTATTGCGTCCCTGCCCGGTTTCAAGACCATTGCCGACTTCCTGCTGAACGTCCAGTTCGGCGGATCACCGCTGGTTTCTGAAGCCCTGACCGTCAACATCCTCGCCGGCATCACCGGTTCCGCTTCCGGTGGTATGTCCATCGCACTCGGTGCCATGGCCAAACCTTGGCTCGCTTGGGCCGCTCAAGTTAACCTGGACCCGCAGATGCTGCACCGGATCGCCTCCCTGGCTTGCGGCGGTCTCGACAGCCTGCCGCACAACGGCGCGGTCATCACGCTGCTCGCGGTCTGCGGTCTCACCCACAAAGAATCGTATATCGATATCGGGTTCACCACCGTGTTCGTCACCGTGGCAATGAGCTTCGTCATGATCGCTTTCCATGCGGTTACCGGTTTGGTGTAAACTTACCGAAGATCAAATTGCGCCTACAAAAAGTGGCGGTTGCTCGAAATGAGCAACCGTCACTTTTTCATCAATCCCGACTATTTGTGTTCGTTGGGTCTATTTTTTCAAAACAGTCGCCTTGCCATCGGTAACCAAAACCCCGTCCTGATTGGTGACCGTAGTCCGAAGGATCAGCCGGTTCTTGCCTTCGATCTTCTCCAGCACCTCAACGGTCGCNNCCGTTCTCCAGCACCTCAACGGTCGCGGTAACGGTATCGCCGATTTTGACCGGCGCCTTGAACTGAAGTTCCTGGCCGAGATAAATGGTATTCTTTCCCGGCAAAGCTGTTCCCAATACTGCGGAAATGAAACCGGCCGAAAGCATGCCATGGGCAATCCGGCCCTGAAACATGGTCGTTTTCGCAAATTCCGCATCGATATGCACGGGGTTGAAATCGCCGGTAACGCCGGCAAACGTATACACATCGTATTCCGTAACTGTTTTGGCCATGCTGGCCTTGTCGCCGACTTTGATTTCGGCGAATGAAATATCCTGGACCATGAACAACACTTCCTTTCAGTCTCACAATTCGTGAATTCATTCACAGATTCGTTCAAAAAAGATCCGGCGAAGTCACGGACTCCGCCGGACGATACAGCGTCAAAACGCCGGGAAATCGACTGCCCGCAAACTATTTGCAGGAAGCTTTGTATTTCTTGAATTCCGCTGTGAGCAGCGGCAGCACTTCCATCACATCGCCCACGATCCCGTAATCGGCAACCTTGAAGATCGGCGCATCGGGATCCTTGTTAATGGCGATGATGGTGTCCGACGAGGACATGCCGGCCAGATGCTGGATCGCGCCGGAAATACCGCAGGCAAAGTAGATTTTCGGGCCGACGGTTTTGCCGGTCTGGCCAACCTGATGCAACGCGGGTTTCCATCCGGCATCGACAGCCGCGCGGGAAGCGCCGACTGCGCCGCCCAATGTCTGGGCCAATTCTTNNCTACGCAGAAGTTCTCCGGTTTGCCCATGCCACGGCCGCCGGAAACGATGATATCGGCTTCTTCCAGCTTGCAGTTCGACGTGCAGACCGAAATGAGTTCCACCAATTTGACCTTCAGGTCTTCCGCCTTCACTTTGCTGGCCACTTTGACGATTTCGCCGGTGCGGCCGGGCTGCGGAGCGGGACGTTTGAACACTTTCGGCCGGACGGTGCCCATTTGCGGACGATGATCCGGGCAGAGAATATCGGCCATAATATTGCCGCCGAAAGCCGGACGGGTCCAGATAACCAGACGGGTTTCCGGATCAATGCTGAGGCCGGTGCAGTCGGCGCAAAGGCCGGTGCGGGTCCGGGCCGCCACGCGGGGACCGAGATCCCGGCCATCATTGGTCGCGCCGACCAAGATAGCCGCCGGTTTGTATTGCTGGATCAAATCGACGAAGGCCGTCGTGTAGGCCTCGGTATTATAGTGGTCATATTCCGGGCCTTCCACCAGATAGATCTTGTCGGCGCCNNGCTTTCAAAAAGCTCACCGGCCAGGCCTGCCACTTGATTACCGATCAAAACGCCGGCTAATTCCTCGCCAAGCTCATCGGCCAACTTGCGGCCTTCGCCCAGGAGTTCGTGGGCTACGCCCTTGACCTGTCCTTCGGCCTGCTCGATAAACACCCATACGCCTTTATATTGGGTTTTGTCCATGGCGACGGTGCGCTCGATTTCTTCCCGATAGATCGCTTCGACCGGGCATACAGAAATACAGGCGCCACACATGGTGCATTTTTCCGTAATGAGGGCTTTGCCATCCTGCATGACAATCGCATCGAACGGGCAAGCAGAAACACAAGCGCCGCAACCAATGCATTTTTCCTGATTTACGATTACAGCCATTTCATTGTTCCTCCTTGCCTCAGATTATTTTAGCGTCGCTGAGCTTCTGCATCAGTACCGCTACCGCTTTTTGCGCGCTGTCTTCCTGGATCAGTTCGCCCTGCACCCGTTGCTTCGGCGTGAAGATACGACGAACCTGGGTCGGCGATCCCGGCATACCGATGCGTTTTTCGTCGGCATTGATATCCGCAGCCGTCCAGACCGGAATCTGTGTGCGGTTCGCTTTCATGGTTCCCTTGACGGTCGGGAAGCGAGGTTCGGCAATCGATTTGACGACCGTTACCATGGCGGGCAGCTTGGTTTCCATGACTTCATAGCCATCCTCATGCTCGCGGTCCACTTTGAGCGTGTCGCCAGTGATTTCGATTTTCGCCGCATAGGTGATCTGCGGAATCCCCAGGTTCTCGGCAATGCCGGGTCCCACCTGGGCAGTGTCGCCGTCAATTGCCTGCTTGCCGCAGAGAATCAGATCCACCGGTCCCATTTTTTCGATCGCCGTGGACAGCGCATAGGCCGTCGCCAGAGTATCCGCGCCGCCAAAAGCTCGGTCGCTGACCAGCACCGCTTCGTCCGCACCCATGGCCAGACATTCTTTCAAGGCGTCGGCAGCCTGCGGGGGCCCCATCGAAATAACGCGCACCTTGCCCCCATGCTTTTCTTTCAGCTGCAGGGCAACCTCCACCGCAATCTTGTCAAACGGATTGACAATGCTGGGCACGCCTTCGCGGATGAGCGTGTTCTTGACCGGGTCGATCTTAACTTCCGTTGTGTCAGGCACTTGCTTGACACAGACCACGATTTCCATTGATCGGATTCCTCCTTACGTTTGAAATGTACTATACTTACCGAAGCACCGCGCCGCCGATGACCAGACGCTGGGCTTGGTTCGTGCCTTCATAGATCTGGGTAATTTTCGCATCCCGCATGTACCGTTCCGTCGGATATTCGCGGATATAGCCGTAGCCGCCGAGAATCTGCACGGCATCGGTGGTCACTTCCATCGCTATGTCCGAAGCGAACAACTTGGCCATCGCCGCTTCCTTGGAATACGGCTTGCCGGCGTCCTTGAGGGCCGCCGCGCGGTAGACCAGCAGGCGGGCTGCATCGATCTTGGTCGCCATGTCGGCGATCATGAACGAAATGGCCTGGTTGGCGGAAATCGGTTTACCGAACTGCACGCGTTCTTTCGAATACTTGACCGCCGCGTCGAACGCCGCCTGGGCAATGCCAAGCGCTTGCGCCGCTACGCCGATCCGTCCGCCGTCCAGCGTACTCATGGCGATTTTGAAGCCTTCGCCCTCTTTGCCGAGCATCTGAGAAACGGGCACTTTGACATCCTGGAAAATCAGCTCCATGGTTTGCGAGGACCTAATCCCCATTTTATGTTCCTTCTTGCCAAAAGTAAAGCCCGGCATTCCCTTTTCCAGGATAAAGGCGGTAATGCCTTTAACACCTTTGGATTTGTCGGTCATGGCAAAAATCACATAAACTTCGGCTTCGCCGCCATTGGTGATGAAAATCTTGCTGCCGTTGATAATGTAGTTGTCGCCGTCACGGACCGCAACGGTCTGCTGGGAGGCGGCGTCGGTGCCGGCACCCGGTTCCGTGAGACCGAACGCGCCCATTTGGGTTCCTTCCGCGAGCGGAACCAGATATTTCTTTTTCTGCTCTTCCGTACCATAAGCAAAAATCGGCCAGGCACACAGCGAAACCGTCGCCGACAGGGAAATGCCAATCCCCGAATCCGCCTTGCAGATTTCTTCCACGGCCAGGATGTAGCATCGGACATCGCCATCCGCACCGCCGTACTGCTCGGGAAAGCAGATTCCCGACAAGCCGAGGCCGACCATTTCATCATACAGAGGACGGGAAAATGCTTCGTGCTCATCACGTTCTTCCGCTCCGGGCGCGACCTGCTTCTCGGCAAAATCACGGGCAACCTTCTGCATCATTTTTTGGTCTTCTGTCAATTCGAACATTTTTTTGCACTCCTCTCATTTTCTGGTGGATAGGGCAAGCAATACATACGCCGGAGATTCCGCGAACCCCCGGCGTATCGATCAGCCGATGGGTAACTTCAAACTGAATCTCACAGACGCTCGACGATCGTGGCGCAGCCTTGACCGCCGCCGATGCACAAGGTGGCCAGACCAATCTTTTTGTTTTGTTCCGCCAGCGCGTGCAACAAGGTGACCAAAATCCGGGCGCCGCTCGCGCCGATCGGGTGGCCGAGTGCAATCGCGCCGCCATGGATATTTACTTTCTCCGCCGGCCAGCCCAATTCCTTGCCGACTGCCAAAAATTGCGCAGCAAATGCTTCGTTGGCTTCGATCAGGTCCAGGTCTTCGATTTTCAGACCGGCTTTGGCCAGCGCCTTGCGGGTCGCCGGAACCGGCCCCATACCCATGATGGAGGGATCGACGCCGCCGGAGCCATAGCCGAGGATCCGGGCCAGCGGCTTGATTCCGAGCGCTTTGGCTTTGTCGGCGGTCATCAGGACCAGAGCGGCGGAGCCGTCATTGATGCCGGAAGCGTTGCCGGCGGTCACGGTGCCGTCCTTCTTGAAAGCGGGCTTTAGCCCCGCGAGTTTTTCCAGTGCAGCGTCGCGTTTGGGATATTCGTCGGTATCAAAAATCACGTCGCCTTTTTTACCTTTTACAACGACCGGCAGGATTTCTTTCTTGAAGCAACCGTTATCGATGGCCGCCACGGCTTTGACCTGCGATTCGTAAGCGAGCTGGTCCTGGGCTTGACGGGTGATTCCAAACTGAGCGGCCACATTCTCGGCCGTAATGCCCATGTGATAATCATTGAAAGCGCACCAGAGTCCGTCCTGGATCATGACGTCGACGACTTTCGCGTTGCCCATACGATAGCCCCAACGCGCCTTATTGTCGAGCAGATACGGCGCCTGGCTCATGCTTTCCGTTCCACCGGCGACGACGATTTCCGCGTCATCCAGCATCAGCGCCTGTGCAGCCAAATTCACAGTCTTCAATCCGGAACCGCACACTTTGTTCACAGTAAAAGAAGGCGTTTCCACAGGAATTCCTGCCTTGATCGCACACTGGCGAGCCACATTCTGTCCCAGTCCCGCTTGCAGAACATTGCCGAAAATCACTTCGTTGACTTGGTCCGGCTGCACTTGGGCCCGTTTGACCGCCTCGGCGATCGTCATAGCGCCCAGCTCCGCTGCGGAAAACGTTGCCAACCCCCCATTGAACGATCCGATCGGTGTCCTCACCGCGCTGGCAATGACCACTTCTTTCATCGTCGACTCCCCTTCCTCTTTTAAAGTTTGTTCAGAAATTCACAATCTTTTTACAGGACAAATTGTACACCATCATCTAACAATATGCAAGTATCATGCCAGAAAAACCGAACCCGGACCCAAGATTTCCTCGATTTTCTGGACGGCCAGCGGTGTCGGTTGAATCCAGAAGTTTCGGTCGGTTTTAATGATCCGCCGCTGGTCGAGCAATTGGAGAAATACCGTCGTGTCGCCATGGCAGGAAGTGAACACTTGTTTCAGGCCCTCAAAAATCTCCGCTGTTTCCTGTTCCTTGCGGATGCGGACTCGTACCTCCCTGGTCGTTTGCTGTCCCAACAGCTTGATCGACTCGGCAATCACTTTGAGTTTGTCTTCGGTAATGCTTACCCGGCCGGCCACCGCGAGCGGCCGATCCGGCACCAACAGGGGGCCGGTCCGTTCAAACGTCCGCGGGAAGACGATAACCTCCACCGAGCCGGTAAAGTCCTCCAACGTGACAAAGCACATCGTTTCGCCGTTTTTGGTTGGAATTCGCTTGGCTGCCGTCACGATCCCGGCGATCTGCACACTCTGGTTATCCGAACATTCGGCAGCCACTAAAGTGCTCAGCGCCTGCATGCCCCGGAGCTGCTGCCGGTATTCGTCGAGCGGGTGTCCCGTCACGAAGAACCCGGTCATTTCCTTTTCCATCGCCAGGATTTGCGGCTTCGGCAGTTCCTCCAGATTCGGCGGGGTCAATTCCTGGAAAGCATGCCCGGAATCGTCGCCAAACAAGCCCAACTGTCCATTGGCCCTGTCCTTTTGTCTAGACAGCGCCAAATCGACAGCCTGTTCACTCACCGCCAGCAGCTGCGAACGTCGCCAGCCGGTCGAATCCAGGGCGCCGCATTTGATCAGGCTCTCCAAGACTCGCTTGTTCACTAGGCGCATATCGATCCGTTCACAAAAATCGACCAACGACTTGAAAGCGCCATCGGCCCGCGCCTGCAAAATGCTTTCGATGGCCCCTTCGCCCACGTTCTTGACTCCGGCCAGGCCAAATCGGATCGCATTCTCTTCCACGGAAAAATTCAAGCCGCTGCGGTTGATGTCGGGCGGGAGCACTTTGATCCCCTGCTTGCGGCATTCTTCGATGAAATAGCCCACCCGGTCGCTGTCGTTCATGACGCTGGTCAGCATTGCTGCCATGAATTCCACCGGGTAATGTGCCTTCAGATAGGCGGTCTGATTAGCAACCAAGGCGTAAGCGGCACTGTGGGACTTGTTGAACCCATAATCCGCGAATTTTTCCATCAGACTGAAAATCTCATTGGCCAGATTCGCCTCGACGCCCCGTTCCGCGGCGCCTTTCAGGAAGCGTTCCCGCTGAGCCGCCAGCACGTCATGCTTCTTTTTGCCCATGGCCCGACGCAGCAAATCCGCCTGCCCCAGCGTAAAACTGCCCATCACGGAGGCAATCTGCATGACCTGTTCCTGGTAGAGGATCACGCCAAACGTGTCCTTCAGGATCGGTTCGAGCAGGGGATGCTGGTACGTCACTTGCTTTGTTCCATGCCGGCCGCGGACAAAGTCCTCCACCATGCCGCTGTTCAAGGGACCCGGACGATAGAGGGCCACCAGGGGAATCAGATCCTCGAAACAGCTAGGGCGCAGTTCGCGCACCAGATTGGTCATGCCGCCGGATTCCATCTGAAACACGCCCACGGTTTCCCCCCGGGTGAGCATCTCACAAGTTTTCGCGTCATCCAGGGGAATTTTGTCCATGTCCAGGTCCACGCCCCGGTTTTGGCGGATCATTTCCACCGAATCGCCGATCACCGTCAGCGTGCGCAGGCCCAGCAAGTCCATCTTCAGAAAACCGATCTCTTCGATGCAATCTTTGTCAAACTGGGTGGTGATGAAGCCATCCGCCGAGTTTTGGACCGGCACCTGGCTATTCAACGAATCCTTCGCAATCACCAGGCCGGCGGCATGCGTGGAGGCGTGGCGCGGCAACCCCTCCAGCGACATGGCCAGGTCAAGAATTTTACGGGCTGTCGGTTCGGTATCATAGGCATTTTTCAGATCATGACTCATGGCCATCGCATCTTTCAGGGTGATGTTCAGCACTGTCGGCACCAGTTTGGCAATCCGGTCCACTTCGCCGAACGATACGTTCAGAGCCCGGCCGACATCCCGGATGGCGGCGCGGGCGGCCATCGTTCCGAAAGTGATGATCTGGGCCACATGGTCGGCGCCATAGCGCGACGCGACATATTCGATGATCTTCCCCCGCCGGACATAGCAGAAGTCGATGTCAATATCCGGNNCCGTTCGAACAGCAGGCCGTACTTCAGCGGATCAATATTCGTGATCTCCAGCAGGTAGGCCACAATGCTTCCCGCCGCGGAGCCACGCCCCGGCCCCACTGGAATCCGTGACTGGCGGGCATATTTCACAAAGTCCCAGACGATTAGAAAGTAACTGGAAAAACCCATGTTCCGGATCACGGACAATTCGTAATCCAACCGCTCCCGTTCCCGCGGGCCGGCTGCAGGATAGCGCCCTGGCAACGCCTGCTCGCAAAGATCGCGCAGATAGGTGTCGGCGGAAACACCATCCGGCAAAGGGAAGTCCGGTAACCGCAAATGGCCGAATTCGAAATCGACCTGGCAGCGTTCCGCAATCCGACAGGTATTGGCCAATGCCTCGGGGTATTCCGGGAACAGCGCCGCCATTTCGCCGCCGGTCTTCAGGTAGAATTCCGAAGTGGGAAAGCGCATCCGCCCAGCATCTTCGACACATTTCCCCGTCTGNNAACACATCATGGGCGTCGGCGTCCGTCTGGTCGATGTAATGAATATCGTTGGTGGCCACCAGGCCGATTCCCAGCTTGCGTGCCAATTCCACCAGCGCCGGATTGGACTCTTTCTGCTCCGGGATACCATGATCCTGAATCTCGATGAAAAAATGATCCGGGCCAAAGATGTCGACGTATTCCCGGGCGGCCGCCTCCGCTCCCGCCGCATCCCCCTTCAGAATCAAAGAAGGAATCTCGCCGGCGATACAGGCGCTCAGGCCGATCAGTCCTTCATGGTGGGCTGCCAGTAGTTCCTTGTCGATGCGGGGTTTGTAATAAAACCCCTCGGTATAGGCGCGTGAAACCAACTCGACCAGTTGGCTGTATCCGGCCTGGTTTTCGGCCAGCAACACCAGATGATAATAGGCCTCTCCCTCGCCGGCGACTTTGTCGAAACGGCTCCGGGGAGCAATATACACCTCACAGCCAATAATGGCTTTAACGCCGCACTTTTGGGCTTGTTTGTAAAACTCCACCGCGCCGTACATATTGCCGTGATCGGTCAGCGCAATCGCGGGCATCCCCGCCTCGCCGGCCCGGCGAACCAGGTCGCCGACCCTTCCCGCGCCATCCAGCAGGCTATACTCACTGTGTACGTGAAGATGGACAAAGGGAACTACTGCATCCTTGGGTTTACTTGAATCCATTGGTTTTATGATCCTTCCTATAATATCTTTACAACGAAATACGGCTGCAGCATATACTTACTGCCGCACTCCAATCAAATATCCATGAAAGTAAAGGCTTCGGCCCGTACTCTGTGTCCGGCTTTCTTCGGCAGCCTCTCTAACTATCATTATACTTGTCTTGTGGTCCGTTATAAACCCCTGGACTATTTCCAGGCAACAACGCCGCTCTATCCAAAAAAAGGATGGTGTTCACGGAATAGTTCAAGTATAATAAAAAAAAGCTTGCATTAATTAGGACAAAACCTTTGCGGGCCGCGTTCGGTTATATGGCCGCGATCCGGGGAATTAAATCGCACCGCCGCGATTCAGGTATTCCCCTGAATTTTTCAGCAGGAGGCGCTATCCATTGAATGGTTTGTTGATTATTGGCGCAGGTGGACACGGGAAAGTCATCGCCGATATTGCCTCAGCCGTTGGTCAATGGGATTCCATCGCCTTCCTGGACGATAAATATCCCGAATTACGGCAGGTATTGGACTGGCCGGTCATTGGCGAAATTGATGATCTGAAGAAGTTTCGTCGCGATTTTCCCGCCATTTTCATTGCGGTAGGCGACAACGCCGTGCGGCNNGAGGGATTCGGATTGCCGGTTTTGATTCACCCCCGGGCCGCGGTGAGCCGATTTGCCGTAATCGGTCCCGGAACCATCGTCAACAATCAGGCGGCGGTGAATGCCAACGCAAAAATCGGCAAAGGCTGCATCGTCAACACTGGAGCTACGGTCGGGCACGATTGTGAACTGGGCGATTTTGTCCATGTCGCCCCCGGCGCCAGTCTGGCCGGTGAAACGGTTATCGGCGAGCGGTGTTGGATCGGTATGCATTCCGCCGTTATCGAGCGGGTCAAGCTTGGCAGCGGCGTAGTGGTCGGCGCCGGCGCGGNNTGGCATACCGGCAAAAATCGTCAAAACCCTACCTCCCGGCAACTAAACTCCGGGCGAATAAGAAATAAAAAGGCGACGAACTCCCTGCGAGTTTCGTCGTCTTTATTTTTGTCACGGCCAGTCAACCATCCGAACGTTTTTTCCCCGTATTCAGGTTCCCATAATAGGAGACTGTTTCATCGACGATCTCCAGGAAGGCCGGCACATAGATCTGTACATTGTCGGATACCCGCCGGCCGCTTCCCCCCAGGACATAGGCAGCGCCATCAAGGAAATCCGTCACCCGCCGGTAGCCGACTTCGTCAAGGTACTCCCCGTTAATGACCACCCCGTTGCCGTTTTTCATGGCATCCGCCGATTTCAGGGCATCTTCCTGGGAGGAAGGCATGAATATGGCAAAATGAATACTGTCCCCTGCTCTGACCTGTCGTCTTTCCTCACCGGCATCGTTCGCCGAAGCCTGGCCGCCGGCAGAAAAAACACCGGTAATTTTCGCCAAGATTCCTTGTCCCATTCCCGTTTCCTCCTATAAATCCCCCAATGTTTTTCGGACAAACTTTTTGATTTTTTCCACCCGGGCCGTTATGGCCGTAATCTTCGAGCCATCGGCCTCAACGAGGTTCTCCAGTTTCACCTTGAGTTCTGCCCAGGCACTGTCGAGTTCGCCCAGTATATCCTGCAGTTCCCGAACCGCCGGTTCCAGCAATGGCAGGCCCGGCAGTTGGGNNGAGACTTGCCAGGACCGGCCCGCAAAGGTCACAACATCGCCATAGCGGGGAATATACGACGGAACCGCCAGTTTCTGCCCGATGAGCTGTCCCAGTTGCTCGGCGCTCGCCGGCTCCCCGTGGACCAGAAAGACTTGTGCCGGCTTTTGTTCGAAACACGCCAGCCAGGCCAGGATATCATCGCGGTCAGCATGGGCCGACATTCCGTTCAGATTGTAAATATGCGCCCGAACGCTGATTTCTTCCCCCATAATCCGAACCTTTTTGCCGCCTTCCACCAGACGCCGGCCCAAGCTTCCCTCCGCCTGGAAACCTACGAACAGTACGCTGCTTTCCGGCCGCCACAGATTATGCTTCAGGTGATGCAAAATCCGTCCGGCGTCCGCCATGCCACTCGCGGAAATAATGATCGCCGGCTCCTCCAGCATGTTTAACGCTTTGGATTCCGCCGCCGACACGCTGAACCGCAGCTGCGGCATTTCCAACGGACTCTGCTGCTCATTTTTCAGAATTTCCCGGGCTTCCCGGTCGTAATACTGGGTGTTGCGCCGGAAAATCGCCGTGGCGGCAGTGGCCAGCGGACTGTCGATAATCACCGGAACATCCGGAATGCGGCCGGCATGGTACAAGCGGTGCAAATAGTATAGAATCATCTGCGTGCGGCCAACTGCAAACGCCGGAATAATCACGTTGCCACGCCGTTCCACGGTTTCATTGATAATCTGCGCTATTTTTTCTTCCCAGTCGACATCCTCGTGTTCCCGGTCGCCATAGGTGGATTCCATGATCACATAATCGGCCGTCTTCACATACGCCGGATCCCTCAAAATTGGCTGATGTGGCCGGCCCAAATCGCCGGAAAAGAGGAATTGGGTTTCTGTGCCGGCTTCCGTGGCGTGAATCTCCAGCATCGACGAGCCCAAAATATGTCCGGCGTCGTGGAAGTGTACGTGGATGCCGTCGCCGATAGAAAAGGCGACCTCATACTCGACCGGCTTAAATTGCTTGAGGCAGGCCTGGGCATCTTCCACCCGGTAAAGCGGTTCCACCGGCGGGCGCCCCATTCGTTTGCCCTTGCGGGTTTCGAGTTCGGCGTCGAACTCCTGAATGTACGCACTGTCCGGCAACATGATCGAGCACAGCTCCATGGTCCCCTTGGTCGCATAAATCGGGCCCCGGAATCCAGACTTGCACAGCTTGGGCAGCAGCCCGCTGTGGTCTATATGGGCATGCGTCAGCAACACGCAGTCAAGTTCAGCCGGCGAGAAGGCAAATGCCCGTCGGTTCATGGCACTGACAATTTTTGAGCCCTGAAACATGCCGCAATCAATCAAAACTCGTCGGTTGCCAACCTCCAGCAAAAAGCTGGAGCCGGTTACGCCCAGGGTAGCTCCCAAAAAGGTCAACTTCATGATCCGAACTCACTCCTCACCCAAAATAATGACTTCGGGCCACAGGTCCACTCCGGAATGCCGCTTGACGCGTTCCTGGACCCGGCGGATCAGTTCCTGCACGTCGGCCGCGCTGGCCTGTCCGGCGTTAATAATAAAGCCCGCGTGCTTCTCCGATACCTGGGCATTGCCGCACCGCAGCCCCTTGCAGCCGGCCTGCTCCACCAAGGTGCCGGCAAAATATCCCGGCGGACGGCGAAACGTGCTGCCGGCACTCGGCCACTCCAGCGGTTGCTTGCTTTCCCGGCGCCGGGTCAGATCCGCCATGACAGCTTCGATCGCTTCTTTTTCACCGGTTCGTAACCGCAACCGAACCTCGCAGATGATGCAACGGTTTTCCTGGAAGACGCTATGCCGATACCCAAAGCGGATGTCGGCTGCCGAATACTCCCGGATCGTCCCGTCCGGCGACACCGCGGTCACCTGCTCCACCACGCTGCTGATTTCTCCGTCATACGCCCCGGCATTCATAAAAACCGCCCCGCCAATGCTCCCGGGAATGCCCACCGCAAATTCCAACCCGGTCAAGCCGGATTGCGCCGCAAATTTGGCGACATCCGACAACAGAGCGCCGGCGCCGGCAACGATGATTTCTCCCTCGCAGCGTAACGAAGCCATGGCTTCACCGATTTTCAGAACGATGCCCCTTACGCCTTTATCCCTCACCAACAGGTTGGAACCTTTGCCAATTACGGTCAGCGGCAGGCAACTCTCGGCCGCCACCCGGATCACCGCGGCCGCTTCCGTCGCGGATGCCGGCAAGGCCATCCAGTCGGCCGGGCCGCCGATCTCAAACGTAGTATGCCGGCACATGGGCTCCTGAGCCAATACTTTACAACACGGCGCCAGCCGTTCAAACAGGCTGTCCATCAATTCCCGCGCCACCGGTTCATTTTTTTTCTGCAAAAGGATCCAGCCCTTCCCCTACCGCGTCGCTGATCATCTTGTACACATCCTGGATGATCTGTTGAAAGCGCATGTGCAGAGCGACAAAATCCCGCGCCCGCGGATTGATCGCCAACACCTCGTATAATTTTTGCAGCGCCGCCTGCTTCTCGTTCATATCCGCCTTGCCGGACATGATTTCCAGTTGCATTTCCATCTGCTTGCGCAAAAAATCCCGGACCATGTCCCTGGCGGTCGGATCCGTGTCCAATTCTCGCCGCGCCCGGCTAAGCGCCTTGTATTCGTCGGATTCCTTCAGCGCCCGGGACAATTCACTGCCCTTGTCATGTACGTTCATTCTGCTTCCTCCTGCCGTTTGCCAAGTAATATCGTGAAATGCGGTTTTGACTTGCTCATGGTGACATTTATGATTTCAATAATTGTCGGTAAAATTCCTGCATTGTTTTTGCATCCTCGGCCTGGGTGCCTGCGGATTCGCAAATAATCCGCGGTGTCAGCCCATGATCGACGATCCACTGGATCAATGGCTGATAAGGCGGCCCGAATGGGTCCTGAAACCGCCAGTGCCGTTTTTCGCCGCCAGCCGAAAACTCGATGCTGCTGAAATGGATATGCAAGTCCGCAATGGCTTCAGGCCCCAGCGCGTCGCCGATCTGATCAAATACCCGGCCATAATCGCCGGCTTGCGAAAAACCGCCGCCGGCCACGGCGTACAAATGGGCAAAATCGACCAGTGGAATCAATTGTGGCGACAGTTTGCACACATCGATGATTTCCGCGACCGTTCCCAGCTGATTCAATTTTCCATGGGTTTCCACCGCCAATTTCGGGCCGGTCAGGCCCCGGCGGCCGGCTTCGTCCAGAATTTCCGACAGTCGGCGCTTGGCCAGTTCCAAGGCGGCATCCCGTGTCAATTTGCCGATTCCACCCATGTGGAACGAAATGCGGTCGGCGCCCAACCATTCGGCGGCGATCAGTGATTTCAGGAAATGATTCAGCGTATTGGCGGCCGNNGGTCTCGTCCAGCGTTGCCAGGCTGATGTAATACGGGGCGTGCACGCTCATGGCGATGCCGTAGCGGGCGGCGGTCGCGCCAAGGGCCCGGGCGGTTTCCTCGCCGATATTCACACCGCGGGTCAGCGAATACTCGTACGCATTCAACCCCTGCCCCGCCAGCCATTCCGGCATGTCCAGCGACGATTTGTGGCCGGCGGCGTAGAAACTCTCGGGATTGCCGGACGGTCCGAACAAAGCGGTTTTCATCAGCGCAACCCCCTATAGCCGGTCTGGCGCAGCGCCTCATAAACGGCCACCGCCACCGCATTGGAAAGATTGAGGGAACGAGCGCCCTCGATCATCGGCAGGCGAATGCAGTGATCCGGATACTGTGCCAGAATCGTTTGCGGCAACCCGGCCGTTTCCTTGCCGAATACCAAAAAATCTCCGTCCTGGAACTGCTCATCGCTGTGAAAACGGGTTGCCTTGGTGGTATGGCAAAAAAAGCGCCCCGTCGGATATAAAGCCTGCAGTTCGCAGAAACTGTCATGATAATAAATCTCGAGCAGATGCCAATAATCCAGCCCGGCCCGTTTCAGGTGCTTGTCATCCGTTGAAAAGCCCAGAGGCTTGACCAGGTGCAATTTGCAGCCGGTAGCGGCGCAAAGCCGGGAGATATTTCCCGTATTCCCCGGAATTTCCGGTTCCACCAACACTACGTGAAATCCTGTCGGATTCTGACCCATCACGATACACTCCTACGATTGTGATCTTTTCCGATGAACAGGGCCGCGCCGAGAACGAGCGCACTGGCCGCCAGCCCGGCATACAAGGGATCAGTTCCCTGCGGATAGATGAACTTCCAGGCAATGGTTGCCGCTGTTCCCAACACGATGGACAGCAACGCCAAATTGGGTCTGATTCGTCCCGGACAAAAAATTGCCAGGCTAAAGGGGAAAAAGATGCCGGCCCCCCGCAATCCCATCGACAGAAAGTTCCATTCCAGCACCAAGGAACGCAGATTGCCGAAGGTAAAAGTCGCGGCGCCCAGCATCACCAGAAAAACAACGAGCCGGTTGGTGAACAGCGCGTGGGTTTCGCAAAAACGCCATTTCAGAGCCGGCAACAGATCCCGGTTCAGCATTGTGCCCACGCCCAGGGCCAAGCCGGCCGCCGAGCCAATGGCCGCCAGCAGCAACGCGGCGATGGCCACCCCCCCCAGCCAGGGCGGCAAATAAGTCAGCACGAACAACGGCAACGCGTCGATCGGGGCAATATCCGGATGGTGCACACGCATAAACAACCCGACCATAACCGCGGGAATTCCGGATGGCAACGTAATCAGCGCAGCAGTGACGGCCCCAACCTTCGCCGTTTTTTCGTCAGACGCCGAAAACAGCGCCTGAATATAGGTTTGGGTAGTCAAAGTACCCACGAGCAGGGACAAACCGCTGCCGAGATCGATCCCACAACCCCGGCCGACCAGACTGAACCAGGGAGTTGGCGGAAATGCCGAAAAAAATCCGCTCCAACCGCCCATGCGCGTATACGTCGCATAAGCGACCGACAGCAACGTAATATAAATGAAGACAGTCTTCCAGATGCCGACCCGGCCGGTTGCCCAGACCCCGCCGAAAACAACATAGAATACCGTTAAGGCCATGACAAAAGCAACAGCCCGCGCGGAGTCGGTGTGAAACAAAGCGGACACCAGCGGTGTCGCCGACAGAATGTTCGCCACGATGCTGAAAAAAATACCGATGGACGCGGCGACCGCCGCCAGTTTTCCGGCCCGCGGCCGATAATGCAGCGTCAGAAACTGCGGGATCGTCTGCAGCGTCGAAGCCCGCAGCGGTGCGGCGTAAAACGCCGCCATCACCAACAGGGCGATCCCGGCCCCCAGAGTGAACCACCATGCCGACAGGCCAACGGAAAAAGCCAGCTGTGCCGTGCCTACCGTGGAGGCGCCGCCGATGATGGTCCCCACAATGGTGCCTGCGACCATCGGCACACCCGATCGGCGACCGCCGACGGCAAAATCCGCCGCGCTTTTCACTTGTCGGGCGGCATTGACGCCAACCCAGGATATAAAAACCAGAACCGCAAAAAAGGCAATCAAATGCCCCGATGACAGAATCATTTTACCACTTGTCCTCCAGCACTGACTTTTCGTATTATGATTTTGTTAACAATGCCAAATCCGGTGCCGCTGTCGGTAGGAAAATGGTTCGCGGCAGCGAATTACTTTAACAGGATAGCTTGTCCGGGTCGTAAAAGAGGGGGATTATTTTGAGTAAAACCTATGTGCTCGATACGAATGTCTTGCTGCATTCGCCCCACGCCCTGTTCACTTTCAGCGAGCACACCATAGTAATTCCCGAAGTGGTATTGGAAGAGTTGGACCGTTTCAAATCGGAGTCCAACGACCGGGGCGCCAACAGCCGGGAAGTCAGTCGAATCATCGACCAGCTCCGGGCCCGGGGCAATTTGGTCGAAGGTGTGCCGCTCAACGATGACGGCGGCGTTCTCCGCATTGCCATCAACCATTTGGAAACTCCCATGCCGACGCATTGGGACCGGTTCAAGGCGGACAACCGGATTTTGCAAGTATGCCGAGGCTTAGCGCAAGAAGGCCGGGAAGTGGTCCTGGTGAGCCGGGATACCAACATGCGGGTCAAAGCGGATATTCTGGATATCGCGGCCGAAGATTTCCGCAATGAAAAAGTCGCCAAAATCGAAGACCAGTATACCGGTCGCGCCGATGTCTGCGCCGATGCCGAGACCATCCGGCGATTCAACAGCGACATCGCCCAATGCCTGGCGGTGGAAGACGTACGGATATATGACGCCGCGACGCAGGCCATGGTCACGCCGGTTCTGACCACCAATCAGTTTCTGCACATCCGTTCGCGGGACGACGACCGCACCAGCGCCCTCGGCCGGTTCGACGGCGAAAAGATCATCCGCCTGAAGTATCAGGATCATAACCCGTTCGGTGTCACCCCCCGCAACATCGGCCAGATCTTCATGCAGGAGAGTCTCCTGCTGAGCGCGGAGGAAGCGCCGCTGGTCATCATCAAGGGACCGGCCGGAACCGCGAAAACTTTTTATTCGTTGGCCGTCGGCCTGCACCGCTTCATGGACTGCCGTCCCCGGGACTACCACCATCTGCTGATTTGCCGGCCCAATGTCCCGATGGACGAGGATCTCGGCTATCTACCGGGATCGGAACAGGAAAAAATCGATCCGTATATGCGCGCTGTCCGGGACAATCTGTTCACCCTGATGTCAGGACACAGCATGACCGAGTCCAAAGAAATCGAACAGGTTGAGGACACGGTCCAGATGTTGTTCGACAAGCGGGTAATCCAGACGGAAGCCCTGGCCTACCAGCGGGGCCGGTCGCTTCAGCGTTACTGGATGATCCTGGACGAAATGCAAAATTCCACGCCGCGCCAGGCGAAAGGCGTCATTACCCGGCCGGGGGTCGGCACCAAAATCATTTTATTGGGCGACCCGGAACAAATCGATCACCCATTTCTCGACAGCCGCACCAACGGCTTGGTATACGCTTCGGAAAAAATGAAAGGCAGCCGCTTCTGCTTTCAGGTCGCCCTGACCTATGATGAATGCGAGCGTTCCCCGTTGGCCGCCGAAGCCGCCATCCGGCTCTGATAAATGAAGACTTGATTCAGATGGCGTTTTAACGCCACCCAAATCTTTAGTCGAATTTACTTCGAACTACAGCCTGTTTAGCCCCTACCTAATAGAGTGGGGTCTTACAGGCTGTACGAAGAAGAAATCTCTCTTATTGTATACCAATTGCCCGCCAGCGGCAAACTGCCGCCTGGCCTGCCTGTACAGAAATTTATACGGAAAGTGGGGAAAACATGAAAGGAACCGTAGTCTCAACCTGGGTCCAAACCGCTCGCTCCATCTGGGGCAAGGACATCACCGAACAAGCCATGAAAAAAGTCGGCTGGGAACCCGAGCGCTTATTTACACCCACGGAGGATGTCGAGGACGCCAAACCCAAGGCCTTTGTGGCCGAATTAGCCGCAACCCTGGGGAAATCCGCAGATGAAATCTGGATGGCTATTGGCAAAGACAATATCGGCACTTTCTTTCGGACCTATCCGGCCTTCTTTCAAAAGGAGACCTTATATTCCTTTTTACGTTCCATGTTTGATGTTCATGTTATTGTCACCAAACGCATTCCCGGCGCCAATCCGCCGGAACTGCTGATCGAGCCGGTTTCCGACCGGGAAGCGGTCCTCTCTTATCGTTCCCGGCGTGGGATGTTTGGCTATCTGCAGGGACTGCTGGCCGGCGCGGCCGAACATTTTCAGGAGAACATCCGGACTGAAATTCTCGAATCGACGGCTGAGCACATGAAAATCAAGATTCATTTCCCGCAGACGATTCGCAACACCGTTTCCCACACCTTGAACCGTTTCCTGTCCTTCGGCCTGGTCCGCAGTGTGGCGTTCAAAATTGGCTTCCTTTCCACTCTGCTGGCCTTGGCTTTCGCCGGCGCCCTGTCCCTGGCCGGGCTGTCGTCACCGCTGTGGGGCGCGGCCGCGGGCGGAATCGGTTCGCTCTTTGCCGCTGTTCTGTTGATGCGCCCAGTCCAGACCATCCTGGACGAAATCAAAGCGATGCAGGAACGGAAGTATTTCCTGGAAACCCAGTTTCACTCCGGCGATGAATTTGAAACCATCATGGTTGGACTGGCGGATTACAAAACCCGCCTGAAGAAGGAATTTGTCGGCTTCAAAGGCATTGCGGACGAAATGAACAAATACGCCGACGATTTCAATGGACTGGCCGAAAAAATGAAAAACACCTCCAATGAAATCACCGGGGTCGTGCACGATGTAGCGGCCGCTGCCATGCATCAGGCGGAAAACACCACCGAGTCGGTCAGCATCCTGAATGGCAACCTGGAAACCCTGAAACTGGTTGTTGCCGAACAGGATAAAAACAAATCCCGCCTAGAATCGGCAGTTGCCGAAATCAGCCGTGGCTTCAAGGATGTGGAACTGTCCAGTCAGAAACTGGAGCACAGCATGAGCCAATTCGCCGAAGTCAAGACTTCGGCCGAGCATCTGGAAACCCAGGCTACCCGCATCAACGAAATTACCGCCATGGTTTCCGCCATTGCCGCCCAAACCAATCTATTGGCCCTCAACGCGGCGATCGAAGCCGCCCGGGCCGGTGAACAGGGCCGCGGATTTGCGGTTGTCGCCGAAGAGGTCCGTAAACTGGCCGAACAATCGCAACAGCATTCCGAAAGCATCGCGACCGACCTGAAAGTCCTGATGGACATCATCAGCAACGTGGTGGGCATGATCGACACCGAGTACAATGTGCTGGCCGTCGAAGCCAAGCAATTGACCGCTGTTGTGGCCGGCAATAATCAGCATGTGGAAAACGTCCACCTGGTTGCGGAAAACATCGTATCGATGATCAACAAACTGGAAAATGAGATGAAAGGAATGAACCAGNNAACCAGGTCTACGGAAAAATCGAAAACCTGGCTGCCATTTCGGAAGAGAACTCCGCCGCCAGTCAGGAAGTCAGCGCCGCCGTTCAGGTTTACAACGAAAAACTGCAAGACCTGATGGCGCGCATCATTGAATTTAAGGTGGTCATCGGCCACTTCAGCGAAGACGTCAACCAGTACCGCACCTGAGCCGGCATTTCCTGCCGCCGTGACAAACAGGGCCGAACCCTTACGGGTTCGGCCCTGTTTGTCTTATCTCAGGTTGTGTGCCTCGGCCCGGCTGTTGCCAAACAAAAAGGTCCGCCGGGAGGCTGCCAGATATTCGTCTTGATTACGGGCGGCCAGCCCGCCGCTTTCCGACGGTTTGGCCGCCGCCATGTAGACAGCGTTCGGCTGCCGCAGCCCCAACTCATTCACGGCAATTTCCCGGATCCGTTGCGGTGACTTCAGTTGAGCCAGTTCCAGCCGCAAGATTTCATTATCCTTTTCAGCCCGGTTCAAACAAGCCCGTGCCTGTACCAGGTCATAACCCGCATTGACGATCGCCGAGCTGCCCCACGTCACGAACAGCGCCAGCAGCCCGATCACGATGGCCGACAGTAAACATTCCGTGCGCAAACAGCACGGTTTCTTTTTTGCCACAACCCGTTCGTGCTTTTCCGGCAGCAAAGGATGCCTTCTAATTCCATTATGCCGCTTCAACATTCACGAAGCCTCCCGTCTCCATCAAAATGCGTCAGTTCGCGAAATAATAATCGAACACCTGGCCGAAATCAATTCCGGCAATCACTTTGCCCCGGTACTGATTGTGCAGTCGCTGGCAGGCGTCTTCGAGATGTTGCGATTTCACGCCATGTTGAATGGATAATGTGGCTTCGATGAAAGCCGCCAGATGATCGCAGGCTTTCAACACCTTCCCGTCCAGGGGCATGAATTCGGCCGAATTGAAACGCGCTGAAATCTCCTCGTTCGTAAATTCCTTGTGAATCGCTCCGTTCAACTGCACTTTGTTGGCGAATTCATCCTCGATGTAATAGCGGATTTCCTCGTGCCAGGCTGCCGGCAACAACGGCATCAGTTTCTCGTCCACCAACGTTTTTTCATAGTCCTTGATAATTTCTTCGATGCCTTCCACGGAACTCTTGATGGGCGACACGATATCGCGGGTCAAGACTTCGGGCAGATCGTGGAAAAGCGAACCAAAATAGTTGTTGATGACCCGGCGGGGGCAGGCTCGCATCTCCAGCGAGCACAGATAGGACAGCATCGCCACGATCAGCATGTGCCCCAGAACGGAAGTCTTAGGAATTCGCGGAGTTTGGGCCCATCGCTGCTGGAACCGGAGCTGCCCGCAAAAATCAATGAATCCGAAAGATTTTTTGCCAAGCATCAACTTTTGGACACCCAACAAATCGTAATGGTCCTCAATCTGATTCTCCAGTTCCGCCTTGGTGTCTTCGATTCCATAGATGAACGGCGTCAGGTTGTAAATAATCTTGAACTCCCATTGCGTGGCCAGATAATGCGCCGCCCGCAGAATCCGGCGTTCCAGCACCGAGTGTCCCTCATCCTCGAAATAGGCGACGAAGCGGTCACGGAAACCGCCGGGAACCGCACTGATGTCAGCATCCAACTGTTGCAGCACCCATTGGTTCAATTCCTTGCTTTTGGTCTGCATCAGACGATGGAATACCGGCGGCTTCAAATCGGTCAACAAAACCCGTTGCAAAAATTCGAACAGCCCACCTTCGATCAGCCGTAACCAGTCCACTGTCTTGCCGCGTTCGGTTTCTTCGCACTTGGCCAGTACATAGGCGATGATCATCTTGTGCGCCTGCTTATCAAGTTCCGTCAGTTCAAAGGGGCGCACATGATCATTCCAGCGCTGAATGCTGGCGGCTTCGTAAAACTTTTCGATCAAGCCCTTTCGCATCGAAGTTTCCCCCTTCCTATGCCTTCTTCTCCAGTTCCTCCAAACAATCTTCCGCCCATAGAATCAAGGCCTCGGCCACGATATTGGATCGTCGCATGGTCATTCGCCGGTACATCGCCTGGTCGGTATTTTTTTTTGCCATCGTTTCATAGTTTTTTTCCAGCAGGGTGAACGTGGCGACTTCGCTTTGCTTCTCCCGAATAAACCGTCGCAGTTGGAACTGCATTTCATCACGCGCCGATCGGCCGCCTAAAAAAACCCGCAGGGCAAACTCGTCCCGGCAGGGGCTGATCAAAGACTTGGGAAATCGGTTCATCCACTCCTGAAAAACCTGCTTCCCGACCCCGGTAATCGAGTATACCTTACGGTCCGGTCGGGACTCCTGAACCTCGATCCGGGAATCCACCCATTCTTTCGCTTCCAGATTGCCCAATTCCCGATAGATTTGACTCATTTGGGCCGGCCAGAATGAGTTCAGTTCCTTGTCGAACAACAATTTCAAATCATAACCCGTCATGGGACGGTCCAATAGCAATCCAAGTATCGCATGGGGCAATGACAAAGCAATCACCTCATTGTAGAATATATTTGGATATATTTTCTATTCATTATTATACTATGCATATATTAAATGTCAAATCAACAATAGATAAAAATCCTTTATCTATGGGATTTTTTTCGTATTTGTCAATTTTATATTTTTTTGATGGTATGCCGATGCAAAAGAGGATTATGACGACGAGCGGCGAATAGTGAACAATGGCGTTTAATAAAACGACATCTCAGCTTAAAGGAGGATTATCCGGTGACCCACAAAAAAGTTTCACTGACCTGTCTGGCGCTTTTACTGTCGGCAACCACGGCCTTGCCGATGGCGTCGGCGGCCAAGGACGACACGCCTCCCGCCCAGAGCGTGACCGTAAAAACGATCGGCAAAGTTTCCTGCGTTGCATCGACCATCGAAAGAAACGCGGACGGCTCGCTCAAAAAATGCGTCCTGGCGGAAAACAAAACGGTCCCTGGCGCCGATATCACCTGCGCGGCCAAGGGAGCCATGACATTAAACGAGGATGGTTCGGTCCAACAATGTATCCTGGCCTTTGATCGTTCCTATCCGGAGCCGGTCGGAGTTGTCTGCGACGACGGTCAGCCCATCGGCCTGTATCCCAACGGAACGCTGGCCAAATGCACCATCGCTGCGGATGGATTTGCCCGGGTTCTCGGTGGAACCTGCGCCGCCCACCAACCGGTCGAAGTGTNNTAAGAGCTGTGTAGCCAATGTGGAAAAGAAAGTGGCGGCAGCCCCCACCAAAGAAGTCTATGTCACCGAGTTCACCTGCGCCGCCAAACAAGAAACGGCCTTCTTCGCCAACGGCAAGGTCAAACAATGCACTCCCACGGAGCCGATTTATATGCGGGGCAAAGGAACCTGCATGGCCGGCGAACCCGTAGCGCTGCAAGAAGACGGCAAAGTGGCGCAATGCACCTACACCTATCCGTTGTACCAGAATAAGAGCTGCAAAGTAGAAGGCAAGGTTTCCTTCCATGCCAACGGCTTTTTTAAGGATTGCACTCTGCCGGAAGACAAAACCGTCGGCAAGGCAGTCTGCAAAGCCGATTCGCCTATCTCCTACCGCCCCGATGGCACCGTTGCTTCCTGCACACTCGCTGCGCCAGCCGAACTGGCACCCGGTAAAACCGTTCCTGCCAATACGGTCGTCAATATTGACGAAAAACAAGTTATTACCGTGAAGGAAGCGGCTCCGCCGGTGTCGGTCAAACCCGCCGCGCCCGCTCAACCAGCCGCGCAACCAGCCCCGGCAAAAAAATAAAACCCGAAACATAAAAAGGCTGCCGGGCAAATTGCCCGGCAGCCTTTTTATGCCTTCATGAAATTAACACTGGTCAGCTATACATAAATATCGACGTTATGGCCAAGATAAGGATGGGCAAACAGTTTGCTCCCTTTCGCACTGGCCGCTTCACCGGCGGCCTGATTCTGGCGCGCCGCCTCAATGGAACGCTGGGCCACGATGATCCCGATCTTGTCGGTTTTAGTCTGGACGGTAGCTGTCTGGGCGCGTCCAACTCCCGCAACATTCATGTCGATTTCCTCCGTGTACCCGCAGACTTGTCAGGCGAGCGAAGCTCCGGTCTTTATTATATCACAACCGGTCCAAGGCGAGCAGCAGGCCGTACAACAACGCCTGCGGCCGCGGCGGGCATCCCGGAACGTAAATGTCGACCGGCACGATTGAGTTGACCGGCCCTTCTTCGGCGTAGGTGTCTCCGAAAACCTTCCCCGAGCAGGCACAGGCCCCCACCGCGNNCGGCAAAGGCGTTGCCTTGAAGGTCGCCTCCAGGGCCGGCCGCAGGTTACGGGTCACCACGCCGGTAACCATCAGCAGGTCGGCATGCCGGGGCGAGGCCACAAAGTCGATCCCATATTGCGCCACATCATACACCGGGTTGAGCAATGCGCTCATTTCAAAATCGCAAGCATTGCAGGAACCGACATCCACATGCCGGATGTGCAGGGAACGGCCAAGAACCGAACGGATTTTTCGACTGAGTTCATTGCCCAGTTCCGCCTCCAGCTGTCCCGACAAATGGGCGCATTCAAAATTCAGAGTGTGCCGCAGCCCGCCTTTGGCACAGGCATCGACGCAGTGCCCACAAAAAATGCAGGCATCATGATTGACCGACAACAGGTTCTTGTTCAGCGCGATGGCTCCGGTCGGACAAACATCGACACATTTCCGGCAGTCCCGGCATTTCTTGTCCTCCACTTCGATCCGGCCCCGGAAACGGGCCGGTACTGGCGACATGAAGTAGTCTTCGGTCGCGGTCCCCTGTTTCATGATTTTCTTCAACATCTTCAGCATAGGTATCCCCTCACCGGTCCAAACATGCGTAACATAGTTCAAAGCTCTTGTTGATCAACGGAAAGTCCGGAATGATGTTTCCGGGGGCTGCCACCGCCAGCGCCGGCCAGTTCGGATACGATGCCGACCGGATGAAACAACGATAAATCTTTTGGTTGGCGTCCAGCATGACCCAGTGGAAATTGGCGCCCCGGGCCGATTCACTCCAGCCGAATGCGGTTCCGCCGCCCTGAGCCGGGGCCAGTTCAACCCGGACTGATCCCGGGATCTCCGGCAACTTCTGCAGCACTTGTTGAATCAGAAGGAATGATTCGCGCACTTCCGATGCCCGCAGATACAGGCGGTCTTCCACGTCGCCATGGGTGCGGACCGGAACTTTGAAGTTCAGTCGGTCATAGGCCGCATAGGGATGATCGCGTCGCAGGTCGATGTCCAGGCCGGATGCCCGGGCCGCCGGCCCAACCACCGCCAGATCCGCCGCCGCCTGCTGGGGCAGAATGCCAGTCCGGCGTAGCCGGTCCCTGACTCCGGGACTTTCCTGAATGATCTCCATCAGTTCCTGGAAATCCTGCGCCAGAGCATGAATCAGACTGCCAGCCTGCCGCGTCAACTCGCCGGTCAGGTCATAGGCAACGCCGCCCGGCACCACCATGCCGCGTAAAAACCGATTCCCCGTCAATTCTTCGTTGAAGCGCATTACCGATTCTTTTTGCCGAGCCCCCTGGCTGACGCCGACCGCAAAGCCGATTCCCGCGCAGAGGTTGCCGATATCGCCGATATGATTATAGAGGCGTTCCAGTTCGGCCGTCAGAACCCGCAGATACAGCGCCCGCTCCGGTACCGCCGTCGGACCCAACGATTCCACCGCCTGGGAAAATGACAGGGCATGGGAAACGCTGCAGGCGCCGCAAGTACGTTCCACCCGGAAAATAGCCTGTTCCGGCGTCAATCCTTCCAAAGATTTTTCAACGCCCCGATGCGTGAAAAACAGAGTCGGATCGAGATGGATCACATTCTCGCCCGCCTGACTGAAGCGGAAATTTCCCGGCTCAATGATCCCGGCATGAATCGGACCGACCGGCACCTCGAACACCCCCTCGCCATGGACGCGGGGCCGCTGGTTTTCCGGCGTCTTCTGCTTCGTTTTGGGGCTCTTGGTGAAGTCCTTTCGCAGGGGATGACAACCCGCCGGCCAATGCTCATGCAGCACCAGCGGTCGCAAATCGGGATGCCCCACCGGCACAAGGCCAAACAAATCGTGGATCTCCCGCTCGTACCAAGCGGCAGCCGGCAACAGCGGCGTCAATGAGGGAAACTCCAATGGCTGACCGTTGGCGATGGTCGCCCGGATCAGCGAAAACTCCTGCTCCGCTTCCCCCGCAAACAGAACATAAATGCAAAAGTTCCCATTCACTGTTCGTTCATCATTGGCAAACATGGCCTGAAGCGGCAGTCGGCCGCCTTTGGAAATCGCATTGGCGGCGGCGCGCAAACCGGCGACCGCCACCTCTTTTTGTTTGATCACTGTTGAATCCCTCCCGCGACGATTGACGCCGCTGCCCGGATCAGGCCATCCAGCCAGTCCGGCAGCCAGATTCCCGTGGCCGCCAATAGCAGTAGCAACAGCAGAATCGATGGCAGCATCGCCGGTGAAATATCCCGTTTCTCCATTCCGGGCGCCGGCGCACCAAACGCCATGCCCAACATGTAGTAGATTACCCCGGCAAAGACCCCACCGAGCAGCAGCAGCGTCAGCAGGCCCGCCAACCAGCCGTCGGCGAACAACGCCTGCACGATCGTCAGTTTGCTCAAAAACAGGCTGAACGGCGGCATGCCCGCCACAGCCAGAACCGCCGTAATGAACAGGCCGCCCAGAACCGGCGCCGTTTCAATCATGCCCCGGATCCGCAGAATCTGCTTGGTATGGAATTTCTGGATCAGGACGCCGGCGACGAAAAACAGGGCCGACTTCCCGATGGCATGGTTTAACAGATGCAGCAGCGCCCCGTACAACCCGAGCGGACTTCCCGTGCCGAAGCCGAGCGCAATCAGGCCCATGTTCTCCACGCTGGAATAGGCCAGCAGGCGTTTGATATCATGCTGCAAAATCAGGAACGGCACGGCAATGCCGATGGAAAACAGGCCGAACCCCGTCAGCAGCTGGCCGGCGGTCCGCCCCGCGTCCGGTGCCAGGTTGACGACCGCCAAATTGCGGGCAATCGCGTACATCGCACAACTCAGCAAAGCTCCCGACAGAAGGCCGCTCACCGGCGTAGGCGCCTGACTGTGGGCATCCGGCAGCCAGGTGTGCATCGGCGCCAAGCCCGCTTTCGTGCCATAACCGATGATGATGAAAATGACGGCCAGCTTGACCAGGGCGGGATTGAAANNGTTCCAGCCAGCTCAGCGGTTGTCCGTCGGCGTACCCCGCCTGCGCCTGTGCATAATACAGCAGGATGATGCCCAGCAGGGCCATGGCGATGCCGACTGAACAGACCATGACATATTTCCAGGCCGCCTCCAGCGAAGAGCGGTTCAGATAAAACGCCACCAACAGGGCGGAAACCAGCGTTGTCGCCTCCACCGCGACCCAGAGCAGGCCGAGGTTTTCCACCACCAGCGTAAAAATCATCGTCAGGACAAAAAACTGAAACAGGGCATAATAGCGCGGAATCATCCGGGCCGATACATGTCCCTCCGCCAGTTCGCGCTGCATATAGGGCAGCGAATAGAGAGCGGCCATCAACCCCAGCAGCCCGACAATCAGCAGAAACACACCACTGAGTGGATCCAGCAGGAAGATTCCCTGTTGGAACGCCGTTGTCTGGACCAGAATTGCTTTGACCAGCCAAAACAGACCCGCCGCCGTTACGGCCGATCCGCCCAGATTGAGCCAGGCCGCGACAATCGGACTTTTGAGCAGCAAGGCCAGTATTCCCGTGAGCAAAGGAACAATCAAAACGCCGACAATTACATCAAACATTGCTTCATCCCTTTAATTTTCGAAGTACCGTGGTATCCGTGGTCTGAAAAGACAGTTTGAGCCGCCAGGTCAAAATGCCGAGAACAATCACCGCGACCAGAATGTCGAAGAATACGCCGAATTCGATGATCAGCGGCAATCCCTTCGTCATCGACAGTCCCAGCAGGTACAAGCCGTTTTCCATCATGATCAGGCCAATAATCTGAAGCACGGCCTGCCGCCGGGTGATCATGATCAGCAGCCCGATGAGAAACAAAGCCAGCGCCCCGGACAGGATATCCCGGCTCACACCGGGGAGAGCCTGGTCCATGACGCCGTAAGTGACCGCCAAAACCAGGGCGGCAGCCAGCGAAGTCTGGTTGGGGGAAAGAATCGGTTTGGTTTCCTGTTCGTCCCGCAGGCGCTTCACCACCCGGAACAGGGCATAGGGAATCATCCAGGCCTTGATGACGACAGTCAGCAAAGCGGCAATCAAAGTATGAACCGTCTCTGCCTCGATCCCGCTCCATACGCAGGCCGCCGCCACCGCAATCGATTGGACCAGCAGAATCTGGATTCCCAGCCGCAGGCTGGATACCCGGGTAATCAGAAAGGCGGTAAATAAAAGCAATACCGTTAACAGATTCACACGAACTCCTCCAACTCAGCGGGCAACAAGCGCCAGCAGGGATAACAGGCCGGAAGCGGCAAGAAAATCCGGCAGCCGAAACAATCGCATTTTCGCGGTGCTGGTTTCCGTAACCGCCAGCAAAAAGGCGACGACAAAGACCTTGCCCACCAGCCAGATCGACTCGAACGGCAGCAGGTCCAGCCAGCTCCAGGGAAAAAACAGTTTCACAAACAGCAGGATCATGCCCAACTGCCGAACAAAGACGGACCAATGCAACAGCGCCAGCGCCCGACCGGAAAATTCCAGCAGCATTCCTTCCTGAAACATGGTCAGTTCCAGATGCGTGTCCGGATTGTCGACCGGGATGCGGCCACATTCCGCAACGGTCACGAGAAAAAACGCCACTGCCGCCAGCACATAGGGCAGGGTAAACGGATGCTTCAAGGCATCCCCGGCCATAGCGCCCAGTTCCGTAGATCCCGCTCCACCGGCGGCAGCCAGTATGGCCAGCAAAAAGGCCGGTTCAACCAGAATGGACAGATACATCTCCCGTGAGCTGCCCATCCCGGCAAAGGAGTTGCCGGTATCCATACCGGCCAGCGCCAGCATGAAACGGCTGAGTCCGAACAGATACACCACCAGCAGCAAATCCGCCATGCCGCCGCCATCGGCCGAAAAAACCGGCGCCAACGCGGCCACTGCGAATGCCGCGCCAAAACAGACGAACGGGGTGATGGTAGAAATCCAGGAGGCCGTTTGCGCCACCACCATATCCTTGCCCAACAATTTTAACAAGTTGTGATAAGGCTGCCAGGGAGCCGGCCCGCGCCGGTTCTGCAGACGGGCCTTGGACCACTGGATAAAGCCCTGGATCAGCGGCGCGAGCGCCACGAGCGTCAGCGCCTGCACCGCCATTTTCAACATCGGCATGATTTCACCTCAGTTTCTGCTGCTCCAGACCAGCACGACAACCGTAACGATCAGGACGTACCCGACGTAGAGCTGCACGCTGCCGGCCTGCAACCGCTTGACATATTTGGCCCGTTGTAGGATCCAGCGCTGGGCCGGATTATAAAACAGTTCGTCGAAAACATATTGAATGGTCTGGTGGTAGGCCAGTTTTCGTCCCACATACCGGTTCTCGTTTTCATCCACGATCCGTTCGCGCTGGGAGCGCAGCAGCCAGCGGAAAGCCCAGCGAACCGGCTTGGAAAATCCCATGGACGTATATTGGTTGCGATAGGTCGGCACGATGCCGCAGGCCCAGATCTCCTGCACGTCGACCCGCGGCTTCCCCCGCAGATAATACAGCACAAGCGCCAGCAGACAACCCAGCGCTACCAGCGCCGCCACGGCATTGACGGACAAGTCGCCGACAGCCGGACCAGCCTGAAACGCAAACCCTGTCCAATCGGTCTGCAAAAGGCCTTCCGTCTCCGGGCCGGCGAACGGCCGGAGCACTGTACGAATCCGCTCCAGCAAAAACTGCGGACGCATCCCCAAAAACAGGCACAGCAAAACCAACCCGCCCATCGGCAACAGCGAAGCAACTGGCATCTCAGTCGCCGCCGCCGCTTTTTTGGAGCGTGGGCGCGCCAGAAAAGCGACTCCGACGGCTTTCACGAAACAGCCGGCGACGATGGCCGCCGTCATTCCCAACAGGATAAAAAGCAAGCCGCCCAGTACCCGGCCGGCAACCCCTGGCACAGCCTCCGGCAGGAAGAATAATGCCTGCAGGGTCAGCCATTCGCTGACGAACCCGTTGAGCGGCGGCAACGCAGAAATAGCGGCGGCGGCAACCAGGAAAAATCCGGACGTATAGGGCATACGGCGGATCAGTCCACCCATGGCGTCCATCTCCCGCGAGCCAACTTGCCGCACCGCCGCGCCGGCACTCATAAACAACAGGGATTTGAACACCGCATGGTTGAAGGAATGGTACAGGGCTGCACTCCAGGCCAGGCCGGCCAACAAAACGTGATGTTTGGCGGCAAACAGCATTCCGGCGCCGACGCCGAGCAGAATCACTCCCATGTTTTCGAGGCTGGAATAGGCCAGCAGCCGTTTGATGTCATTTTCCATCATGGCGTACATGACGCCCATAAACGCCGACAAAATTCCCAGCCCCATGATCAGCCCACCCCACCAGGCCGGACCGACCCCCAGGAAGTCAAGATAGAAGCGGCACAGTCCATAGATCGCCGTCTTCAGCATTACGCCCGACAGCAGGGCCGAAACATGGCTGGGTGCGGCGGGATGAGCTTTGGG
>DCTI01000275.1 GCA_002329525.1 Negativicutes bacterium UBA1444 | reverse complement strand
TCTTTCAAATCGTAGCGGACGATTTCCTCCGGGTCCAGCCCGTCAAACCGTGCCCCCGCCCGCAACACCGACATCCCGAATTCCTGCAGGTCCACGCCGATATCTTTCGCCAACCGTTCGGCGGTATCCAAGTCCTGCGGTGTCGAGGTCGGCGACTTAAAGAGCAAAGTGTCCGACAAAATTCCTGCCAATAGTACACCCGCTACTTCCTGCGGCATTTCCACATTGCGGTGCCAATGCATGTTGGCAACAATTGTGGAAGTGGAACCGACCGGTTCATGCCGAATAAAAATCGGCTCACCGGTTTCGAGACCGCCCAGGCGATGATGGTCGATAATTTCGATAATATGGGCTTCTTCAATTCCGGCTACAGCCTGGGTTTTTTCATTATGATCGACCAATATGACTTTTTCCCGCTCCGGCAGCATCAATCGATCCCGGTTGATCATGCCGATAATTTTGCCGTTATCGGTAACGGGATAGTTGCGGAATCGAGTGCGTACCGTGGTTTCCCGAATATCGCTGACCAAATCGGNNGGCGAAAGGATACAATGTTGCGTTGCATGACGATTCGAACCGGAATGCTCTGATTGATCAGCCGAGCCGCCGTGTAAGTGTCAAAACCGGTCTGAAAAACCAAAACCCCTTTACTGGCCGCTTTCTCACGAAGATCATTGCCGGCCGGCGCATTTCCCGTCAGCACCAACGCATCGATTCCGCAATCCAGCAGTTTAAGCTGGGCTTCTTCGCGGTCCCCAGCCAGTGCGATGTCCCCTTCGCCGATCAAGTTTTTGAAAGTTTCCGCCTTAGCGGCGGCAATCCATATTTTCCCCCGCACTTCACGGTCCATATCGCCCGCAACGGCGATTTTTGCATCCAAAACCGCCAAAATGCCTCGAAACGTCACACCCGCCGAGGCCAAATCCGGCATTTCCAACTCTTCAAAGTACCGTCGGGCCAAATCCCCCAGAGATACGATTCCCAGCAGGGATCCTTTCTCATCTACAACTGCCGCCGACTTGCCGCCGCTTTCGCGCATCATCCGTCCCAGCTCTCGCAAAGTCTGGTCCGGCAGAATCGTCACCTGGACCGGTGACATGATGTCGCGCGCCCGGGGATACAGGTCCGGAATTAATACCGGCGCATCCACGCCAAATCGTTCCAGCACAAACCGGGTTTCCGCATTCAGTTTGCCGGCCCGGGCGGGAACAGCCGGTTCACCCAGTGCCTGCTTCAGGTGGGCATACCCAATCGCCGCGCAGACCGAATCCGTGTCCGGATTACGATGCCCAATAACATACAAGGGCCTTGCCATTCCATACCTCCCGCATACCGTATTGAATGTATTATATTATACTATATTTCCTGCAGGGTTTGCGCCCATGCCTGTGGAATTCTTTGAAAGAAGAACTATGAGGAGAAGTCGTCGTATGCGATCCTTGTCCATCATGCCTGGAGCCGAGCCGTTTTTGCTCAAGGGCGGATCAAACGGGGTCTTGTTGATTCATGGATTTACCGGCACACCGGCGGAAATGCGGCTGCTGGGAGAAGCACTGCACCGTCGGGGATTGACTGTGCTGGCCATTCGCCTGCCCGGTCACGGAACCTGCGTAGAAGATATGGAACCCACCAATTGGCGGCATTGGTATGGCGCTGCCGTCGACGGATTCACCCTGCTGTCCGGCTTATGCACGCAAGTTAGCGTAGTGGGGCTTTCCATGGGCGGACTATTGTCCCTGAAACTGGCTGCCGAGACTCCCGTGGCCCGGGTGGCCGCGTTAAGCACGCCGATCTTCCTGACCGCCAAGCGGTTGCCGTTGCTGCCGATTTACCGGAAGTTTCGGCGTTATATCCGGAAAAAGCGCCGGGACTATGACGTCGACCCGCAGTACTATGTCGGCTATGCCAGTACTCCGTTAAGCTGTCTGTCGAGTCTGCTCGACCTCATCCGGTCTGTTCAGGCGGATTTGCCGCTCGTCCGGTGTCCGACCCTGTTGATCCAGTCCCGGCATGAACACACGGTAAAACCGGAGAGCGCCACCTTTATCCTGGATCATTTGGGTGCGTCGGACAAGCAACTGGTATGGTTGAAAAAGTCTGGTCATGTTATTACCATCGATAACGAACGGCAAATCGTCTTTGACAAAGTTGCCGAATTTCTGGATCAACCTGTTGCTAAGGAGTGAATCATTCTCATGCGTAAGCAGTCTGTGCTAAAAATTTCTTTTCTCCTCGGATTATTGCTGCTGTTGTGGTTTATTCCGCCAACAGCCGGCGCAAAAAAGGCGCCTAAGCCGGCCACTCCACCTGCCCCGGCCGTGCCATTCACGTTTGAAAAACCCGTCAACTGGACGTTGTCCCAATCCGGCGAATGTGATACATTGACCCTGTTTCTGCACAACCCGGCGGAGCCCTTGCAACAACTGTTCTTCTTTCCGCGCTTTGGTCCGGTTTACATGACGCAGGAGCAAAAATCCAGCGACATGCAATATGAGACTATCAGCGGTCAGTCCTTGCATCGTCTGGATATGCCGGTCATCCAACCTCTGAACCCGGAGAACTTTGCCCGTTTCATTCCCCAGGTGCTGCAAATGAAAAACATGCGCGAGTTCATGCCGGATCGACCAGGCTTGCACGTCGTGGAGCCGGTGGCGGTGTNNAGACAGCGATCCTCCGCATTTTATTCGTCCAAAACAATCGTCTGGGTGAAGGGCTCATTGCCATTACCACCGTTCCTTCTCCGGAATATCGCAATGCGCCGGGCGGCGGCATCGGCATGGGATATCTGCTGTACGGTCTGACCACGCCAAAAGGCGAACTGACCGCAAGGCTGCCGGCTTTGCTGGCGTCGGGCCGCTCATTCAAACTCGGCACGGAGTATGAAAAAAAATGTCGCAAAGAACGGGCCGAAGACATGCCCACACTGTTGCAGGACGGCGCCTCGCTCACACCTGTTATGAACGCCATGGCCACCCTTTGGGAAAAGCGTCAGCCGACCGAGGACATGGCTGCTGAGAAGAAGGCCGACACCCTGCGCGGCGTGGAGCGGCTCTATCTCCCCGCAACCGGCGAGGTCTATGAGTTTCCCGCAGGGTTCAGCGCGGCCTACCTGGCTGCCCCCGGGCAATATACAATACCGGGCCTGCAAGCGTTGCCGGACGATCCCGCACTGTGGCGGAAAGTCCCCTTGAACGGCACAACCGTTGTCACCAAAAAAGATTAGAAACAGATAGGAGATCATTATGGATACTACGCAAAACGCCCAAAATGAATGGTGTTTCGCTTGCGGCCGTCTCAACCCCTGCGGCCTGAAGCTCCAATTCGAGGAAGAAGGCGACACCTATATCTCGCATTTTACCGGTGAAATGCAGCATCAGGGGTATGATGGAATTTTGCACGGCGGGATCATCAGCACCTTGCTCGACGAAATCATGGCCCGGTATATTTACGCGAAAGGCCTGACTGCCGTCACCGCCCGTCTGGAGGTGCGCTATCTGAAACCAACGCCGATCGGCGTTCCGCTGCTCATCAAGGGCCGCATCACCAAAAGCCGGGGCCGTATATACGAAACGGCCGGCTCCATCGAATTGCCGGATGGGACCATTACTGCCGAAGGTTCGGCGAAAGTGTTCGTCACCGACCCATCATGAAGACGATTGAGGGGCGCCTCCAGTTATCGGGACGGGGTTTCGGCTTTTTGATTCCCAGCGATCCTGATGAACCGGATATTTATATTCCCCGCGCCAATATGAATGACGCCATGCATGGCGACCAAGTCGTGGTTCGTCTGACGGAACGCGCCGAATTGTATGGCCGCAAGCCGGAAGGCTGGGTCGTCAAAATCATTGAGCGCGCCAATACCCGTATTGTCGGCACTTATGACAACCGGCACGGGGTCTCGGTGATGCAACCGGCCG
>DCTI01000032.1 GCA_002329525.1 Negativicutes bacterium UBA1444 | reverse complement strand
GGGCAATCACTGTCAGCAAAACGGCAACGATGACCATCCCAATGATCGCCGCCTGGGTGTGGCCGGCAATAACCGTCATCACATCGGTGTTGCCGAGTTTGGCGATGACCGGCACGTGGGCCGAACCGGGATTGAACACGCTGCCCCAGGTCCCCGCCAAAACGGCGCAGGCCGCCATGACCGGCTTCACTCCCGCGCCGATCAGGGTCGGAATCATGATCGCGCCAACGGCGGCGCCGCAACCGGCCGCACTCGGCAGGGCGATGTTGATCAAAAATGTAACAATGACCGTCCCGGGAATCAAAATGACCCGGAAACGTCCCAAAATACCCGCCAACAGATGGACCAGATGCGAATCACACTTGGTGAGCTTCATGACGAACGCGAAGCCCATCACCGTACAAATGACGGTAACCAAACCAGGATTGACCATCGCCTTGCTGAAAGAATCGACCGCCGCCGCCGGTTTTCCGGCCAGCGCCGCCATGATTACCCCTGACAGGAACAGTGCCAACCTCGTTTCCATTTTTTTGACGATCGCCACAAAAGTCAATAATACTATGATNNCAACCCAGATCAAAGAGATCCCTCCTCATAAAATTGTAAAGTTGTTATTCTCTTTTCTCATTCAGTTTTCCTGCGTAAAGCGCGAAAAAAAACGACGGAAAATTCCGTCGTGTATACAAAATGCCTACAAAACCCGCCGCGCACCTAAATAGCGTTTGGCATAATAGGCTTCCGCCAACCGGCTCACCGTGACGCCCCGGCTCGAGGACGCATGGACGAATTGGCCGTTGCCCTGATAGATTCCGACATGAGAGGCGCCTTTTTCATACGTCTCGAAAAAAACCAAATCGCCGGGGCGAAGATCCGTTTGGCGGATTTTCTTGCCGACTTCATATTGCAGGTCGGCCGTCCGGGGCAGCTTGACCCCATGCCGGTTAAACACATACATTACGAAGCCGGAACAGTCGAAGCCGCTGGGGGTCGCGCCGCCGAACCGGTATTTCACGCCGCGGTAGGAAAGTGCCGTATTCAGGATTTGCGCGGCATTTTTGTCGCTGACAGTCAATCGCTGCCCCGCCGGATTCGCCGGCAAGTTTTTCCCGGTCAGAACCCGGAAGGTTTTTTCTTCGACAACTCCGTCCGCCGGAAGTCCTTTGGATCTCTGGAAAGCGATGACGGCCTGCTTCGTCAGCATGGAAAAATTGCCGTCGATGCGGCCACCAAAATAGCCTGCGGTTTTCAGGCCGGTCTGGATCTGCTCGACCACCGGCCCCCGATCACCCATTCGAACCTCCGCGCCGGCAGCCCAGCCGACCGGTCCGCAGCACAGCACCAGTGCGAACACAGCGCCAAGTAGCCACTTTTTCCCGGGCACGCCGCCACCTCCTCCCGTCACTTCACAATCAAAACGGGAACCGAGGAATGTTGGGTGACGCGGGAAACGACCCCGCCCAGCAGAAATTCCGCGATGCCGCTCAAGCCGCGGTTGCCCATTACGATCAGATTGAAATTGCCCTCCTGGATCAGGTGAAGAATGCGTTCCGCTGGATAGCCGAATTCAATTTTGGTTTCCAATCGGTGCGGATATCCCGCCAGTTTTTCTTCAGCCTGTTTCAGCAGTGTTTTTCCGGTCTGCTGGATATCGTCAATATCCCGGGGAATAAACAGGGGAGAACCGTCGATGCTGGGAATCGTGTTATAGGGTTGAACGACATGCACCACGACAATCGCGCTGCCAAATTTTTCGCCCAGCGCCTGCGCGTGCTCCAACGCGTGCCAGGCCATTTCCGATCCATCGATGGGAACCATGATTTTGTCAAACATATCGATTCCTCCTTCTCTTTCCTCACTTTACCGGCTTGACAACCAGTGTTCGAGCGCCCGGGCCAATTGATCCGGGCAGGATGTATCGCGGCCTTCGCAGGGAATCCCTTTCAGTTTGGCGATGACGTCCTCGACCTTCATGCCCGTGACCAAGCGGCCGATACCGGTCAGGTTGCCGTCGCAACCATCGGCAAATTCCACTTTGCGCAAAACGCCTTCCGCCACCTCGAAACGAATTTCGGTCGAGCAGGTGCCCTGCGGATAATAAGTTTGCGTCATTGTTTTTCCTCCAATGTTTTGATGCGCTGTTCCACGGATGGCCGCAACAGGTCATTCGGCGGCGCCAGTTTCAAAAATGTCCGGAAGTCGCCGAGCGCTTCGGTAATCTGTCCCGTTTGCTCAAAGGCGATGCCCCGGTTATGATAGGCCGTATAATTTTTCGGGTCCAGTTCGATTCCCCTGCTATAGTCCAGAATCGCGTCGCTCCACTGGTCCAGCTGGGCGAAGACCGTTCCCCGGCTCAGCCAGCCCGGCGCGTATCCCGGATCGATTTCGATCGCCCGGTTCAAATCCTGCAGCGCCAGATCGTACTGTTTCAGCCGCCGGTACACTAAACCCCGGTTGCTCAGGGCCTGCACATCGTTCGGGCTCAATGTGATCACCTGGGTAAAATCGGCCAGTGCCTTGTCGTATTGCCGCGTCGCCACCAGCGCGATTCCCCGCCAAAAATAGGCGTCCACATATTTCGCGTCCAAGCTGATCGCCTTGCCGCAGGTCTCGATGGCCTCCGGATATTCAAACGCCTCCGTATGCTTGCGGCACTGTTCCGTCAGGGATTCTTTGGTCGGAGCCACCTCCGCCGCGACCGGCAGGCCGATCGTCACTATGGTGAAAGCAATCAAGACGGTCATCGCCATGGTCCGCATGCGCAACCACCTCCCGGTCTCAGGATATTGAATAACTTCGCCATTTTTGCGCCAGTTCCTGCCGTCATGGCTCACGCCGTTTCCGTTTCGCAGCGGTCCCAGGCTTCGCCCAGCACTTTTTCCACAAAAACCCTGGCAATGACCGGATCAAACTGGCTGCCGGCATGCCGGATCAACTCCGCGGCCGCTGCCGTCGACGTCATCACTTGTCGATACGGACGCCCGCCGGTCATGGCGTCGAAAGCGTCGGCAACAGCCAGAATCCTGGCCTCCAGACAGATCTCCCGCTCTTTCAGCCCTTTGGGATACCCGCCGCCATCCCAGCGCTCATGGTGTTCGAGAACCGCCCGGGCCAAGTGGGAGAAATCCGTCACCGCGCCAAGAATGCGAAAACCGATTTCGGGATGACGTTTCATTTCCCGCCATTCATCGTCTGTCAGCGCGCCATCTTTATTCAGCACATTCTCGTCAATGCCGATCTTGCCGATATCGTGGAGCAGACCGACAGTCCGGAGTCCGTTGACTTCATGTGGATTCATCGTCATGGCCTTGCCGATTGCCCGGCAGAATTCACTGACCCGCGACGAGTGCATTTCTTCCCNNTCCCGGGCGTTCTTTTCATTCAACGTTTTGACGATCACGTGAATTGTGCTGTTGCGCATGCTGTCGCTCTCCGACAGTTTATTGCGATACATATTGTCTTCCGCTTGTTTAAAAATTTCCTGCAATTCCGTGCCGACGCTCGCTTGGGTCGCCCAGCCGAAGGAAACGGACAAAATGACAAATTCTTTGTCCTCCTGTTGGATCACGTTCGATATCCGACGGACGATACCAGCCGCTTCCTCGGCATTCGTTTGTGGCAGCAGCATAACGAACTCATCACCGCCGATCCTCGCCACGATATCATCCTGCCGGCAAACCTCTTTCAGAATTCTCGCCAGTTTTTTGAGCAGATTATCACCGGCGGAATGGCCAAAAGCGTCATTGGTCAATTTCAGGCCATTCACATCGGCGATCACCAGGGTCAACGGCAAATTACGTTGCGTAGCCAACCGGGCCAACTCTTCCTCGTAAAAGCGGCGATTAAACAACCCGGTCAGTTGGTCGTGGAAGCTGAGATATTCGATTTTCTCCTGTTCCGCGCTGCGCTGGGTGATGTCGCGAATAATCCCGATGGCATGCCGGCCGTTTTGCAGCTGAATGGAGGATAGCGAGGCTTCGACCTTGATGATGCGACCGTCGCTGCGAATCGCTTCTGTTTCGGTCGTAATCCCGGCATCTTCAAATCGACTGGCCGCCAAAAAATCAAGAAACTGTCGCTTAAGTGATTCCCGTTGTGGCAACAGCAAAAGTTTCTGAAAATTTTCGCCCAACACCTCTGCTTGCTGATAACCGAAAATGGCCGCCGCCGCCGGATTCCAGAAACAGATCTCGGCCTGCGGGTTCAACATGATGATCGCGTCCCGGGCGGAGTCGGTGATCACGCGCAGCCGAGCTTCGTTCTCCCGGATTCGTTCCTCATCCTGTTTTCGTTCAATCGCCACGGCGACCTGCGAGGCAATGATGGATAAAACTTCCCGGTCTTCGGCCCGAAATCCCGGAACGTCCTCCGTCAATATCAGCGAAATCACGCCAAACGGCTTGCCGGCGTGATCCAGCAGCGGTGCCCCCAAATAATGCCGAATCCGCAGCTTCAGGTCGCTGTCCCAGGCATATTCTCCAGACTCGGTGAGTTTCGCCAAAGCCGCCGGATTTATGTGTACAGCCTGACCCCGCCGCATGACGTACTCGGTCATTCCCCTGCCCATCGGTCGCCGCGGCGGAACCGCCGATACCTGATCCGCATTGAACGGGACACTGATCTCGTTCGTTACCTCATCCAGCAAATGAATCCGAAAATGTTGTGCCGGCAAAACCCGGCCGATCAATTGGTAAACCCGTAAATAAAGCTCTTCCAGGGAGGTTGTCGCCACTAAGGCTTCGGCAATCTCGCGCAGCACCATTTGGATCTCCGTCCGATGCTGCAGTTCGGTTTCCGTCCTCATACGCTCCGTAATATCCCGGATCGCCGGGATGTGAACCGAACGGCCTTTCCAAATCAGAGAAGTTGCCATGATCTCCACGGGAAACTCCGTGCCGTCTTTTTTCCGGTGATATCGAACAGGAATCTTCACACAATCCGCGGATATGGCCTTGATGGAGGCGTTCCTCGTTTCGTCCGGCTCCGCGGAAAGGTCGGTGTTTTTCATGCGCAGCAGCTCTTCGCGGGAATACCCGTACAAATCCACGGCGGAACGATTCACGTCGTAAATATCGCCAGTCCGGTTGTCGATCAAAAACAGCGCGTCCGACTCCATCTCGAACAGTTGGCGGTATTTTTCCTCACTCTCCCGCAAGATCTCTGCGGCCCGGGTTCGCTCTTCCAGTACCAACAACAACCGCCCGTAGAGCATGGTCGCCAGCGGGTAAATGATGAGAACCGGCGCGGCAATATCGGCCAATAGCTTCCATCTGACCGAATCCGGCAACAGCAGCATGCAAATCAGCATGACCAGATGAACCAGCCAACCGAAGCCATAAAGGAATTTGGAATCCAGCTCCCAAGAATATTGGTCATGCAGATGATTAAACAGAATCCCCAGGGCAGCCGAGGAAAGAATGGTTGCCAACCCGGCCCACTGGCCGACTCCGCCCTGCCAGATTCTCAGCGCCCCAGTCATGACTGCGGCGATCGCCGCGGCCTGCCAGCCGCCAAAAAGCCCGACAATCCCCAATAAAATCGTTCGCCCGTCAAAGGTAAGCCCCGGCGAATACTACAGGGGAAATATCATGCCGGCCATGGCGACCGCGCCAAACAGGACGCCGGCCACTACCCGCCCCCGCTGCGTTCGCCAGTCGCCCCAACGGGCGGCGCAAAGCGAATACAGAAAACCCAGGGCCAGCAACAGCGTGATATTGTTCAGCAGGCTTATAAACAGCTCTTTTGACATTCGCGCCTCCCGTACGGGTGTTTTCCCTCTTGCTGATGGATTCGCCGCCGGCTTTGCGGGTTACTTAGCACAATATTTTTATTAATATTTTCGCCATATTACAAAAAATTCCTTGTCAGAAAAACGCCGAGACCGAAATAATAACTTGCAAAAAGAAAAATAAACAAAAAAAACCAGCGATATTTCTCGCTGGCATTGCTATCATTATAGTCTGGTGCGGTAGAGTGGATTTGAACCACCACGAGGTTGCCCCCGCCAGCCCCTCAAGCTGGTGCGTCTGCCGTTCCGCCACTACCGCACGTTGGAACTGTGGCCGTCAAATAAAATTGGTGCGGTCGAGTGGATTTGAACCACCACGAGGTTGCCCCCACTAGCTCCTGAGAGTCAACACAATCATTTTTCAAGCATTTTTGTATCAATCAACACAATAAATGACAATAAAAGCGATATTTTCCGACAATAGAGTTATTACATTACCAAAAAATAAAAAATACAAAAATACAAAATGACATTAATCAGAAATAAACAGATGTAGAAGGAGATATTTATAATGAAAAGCTCTCGCAATCCAAACACAAAATCTCTGTTAACCATCCCCTCCGTTGCAAAATTGTTAGGCATATCAGAACCAACTGTCCGCCATTTAGTCAAGTCAAAAGAAATACTTTCTGTCAGGCTTGGCAGTCGTCAATTAATTCCCCGACAGACAATAACAAAGTATCTAAACTCACGGCTCCAAAGTAATAATCAAAGGACCGAAGACGGTTGGCAGCAATTAATTAACCACTGCAACTCAAACAGAAAATCCGCCTGTTTTAGTGGTCGTTGCCCTTTATGCTATTCTCCAGAAGCACCCATGCAACCATCTTTTGAGGAAAACAACATTGATAAGCTCATTGACGAAACCGTCTGCCCTATCGCATTTGAAATTGGAAAATTGCTGTAAATAGGTCAACGAACAGAATACTATTAAAAAAATGAACTGGACGCAATCAGAGCTTCTTAGCTCCTTGCATTCAGTTCATTTTTTATCCCATGACAAATAAGGAGTGGAATATATGTCCAACAATAATCACTTGAACGATAGTCGTATGCTTCAGCAAAGCATTGCAGTACCGCAAGATTATGTCGGCACCGATATGGACAATGCCATATTAATGCGCCTCATGTATGGAAACATCATACGCTATGTTCCGGCATGGCGTCGCTGGCTAATTTGGAATGAATCAATGTGGAAAGTTGACGACATGCAACGCATCTACTATCTTGCAAAAAAAGTCCCCGTTTTCGTAAACAACCTTGCCCTACAATCACCAAAAAAATCAGCCAAGCGCAAAATGCTGTTTCAGTGTTCCAAACGGCTCCAGTCAAAAGCGGCAATAGAGAGTATGTTGTCACTCTTACAAAGTGAAAAAGGAATTCCGATGACGCCAGATTCCTTTGACAGCAATCAGTGGCTACTCAATGTAAAAAATGGAACTCTCAATCTTAGGAACGGCGATTTATATCCCCATCGCCAGGACGACTATATAACAAAACTATTACCGTTTGACTATCGTGCCGATGCAACATGTCCGCATTGGGATAAGTTCTTGGGTGATGTAACCCTCAACAATTCTGGATTAATAAAATTTCTGCAAAAGTCAGTTGGCTATTCTTTAACCGGATTAACCACAGAACGCTGTTTCTTCATATTGTTTGGTACGGGATGCAATGGAAAAAGCTTGTTTTTGTCTACTGTACGCAATCTATTATCCGATTACGCTAAAAACATCGCAACTACGACGCTAATCACAACGAAATTTGCTGGAATCGGAAACGATATCGCCAGGCTCAAAGGAACAAGACTCGCGACTGCGTCTGAAACCGAAGAAGGACAAAAATTGGCAGAAAACTTGCTGAAACAACTCTCAGGCGGCGTTGATTCTGTAACCGCACGATTTTTGTATTGTGAACCTTTCGAATTCACGCCGACGCACAAACTCTTTATTGCAACCAACCATCTTCCGAACATCACAAGTAACGACGAAGCCATCTGGGACCGGATTAAAGTCATCCCCTTCCAAGTTCGAATTCCGGAGGACAGAATAGACCGTGAATTGCACGAAAAATTAAATTCTGAAATGCCCGGCATTTTGAAGTGGGCCGTCGATGGGTGCAGACTGTGGCAAAAAGAAGGCCTGATGAATCCCGAAACAGTTCAAATCGCAACTGCAAATTATCGTTCCGAAACAGATATCATCGCGCAATTTATTCAAGATTGCTGTGATTTACAACAACAATATAAATGTGCATCAAAAAATCTGTACATCGCATACAAAAATTGGACAAAAGACAACGGGTATGAGCCA
>DCTI01000240.1 GCA_002329525.1 Negativicutes bacterium UBA1444 | reverse complement strand
CTGTGCATATCGGCTATCGATAAACGGCGATACTGGTAATTGGGTGCGAACCAGAAAATGATCAGCCATTTTTCGCACTGAACTGCGAATGGTTGATCTATCAATTGAGGGGGATAGTTCATGAAAGTAATTCAGGTAAACAAACCGGGCGAATTAGCCATTGTTGAAAGACCGGCACCGACTGCGCCGGCGACGGATGAAGCGATCGTTCGGATCAAGGCTGCGGGAATCTGCGGTTCCGATGTTCATATTTTCCACGGTAAAAATCCATTTGCCGTGTATCCGCGCATTTTGGGGCATGAGGCTGCCGGCGAAGTGATAGCGGTCGGCTCGGCGGTTACGAATGTCAAAGTGGGCGATCATGTCGTGATCGATAATGTGTTTTCCTGCGGGAAATGCTATGCCTGCCGAATTGGCCGCCCCAATGTCTGCAGTAATGTCAAGGTTTTAGGGGTCCATATCGACGGGGTGTTCAGTGAGTTGCTCAAACTGCCGGCCGATCATCTGTATCCGGTGCCGGTCGATCTGCCCTGGGAATTAGCGGCGACGATGGAACCGTATGCCATCGCCGCGGAAGCCGTGGACCGGGGACAGGTTGGCGTCGGCGATACGGTGTTGATTTGCGGCGCCGGGCCGATCGGCTTGGTCATTTTGCAGGCCTGCAAGAGTTTGGGCGCCCGCGTCCTGATCATGGACATTGTGGATGCCCGATTGAAAGCAGCGGCGGCAATGGGCGCCGATGCGGTGGTCAATACGAAAACTTCGGACCTGGAAGCAGCGGTGAATGAATTTACCGACGGGGAAGGAATTAATGTCGCCATGGAAGCGACGGGCGTAATTTCGATTTTGGAATTGATTATCGCCAAATTGATGTCGCCGGCCGGCAGGGTTGTCGTTTTGGGATTTCCGGTGGATCCGGCCAAAATCGTGCCGGCAGATATCATGAAACGTGAACTGGATATCAAAGGCTCCCGGTTGAATAATCGCAAATTTGCCGAAGTGGTGCGATGGTTCGCCGAGAAAAAGGTGGATCCGACAGGATTGGTGTCGCATGTATTGCCGTATACGGACGTAGAAAAAGGGATGGAGCTGTTCGCCAACCATCCCGAAGAAGTGTGCAAGATACTGATTAAGTTTGACTGATCGGTCCGAGTGAATTTAAAAACCTGCCATCCGTGTATGATGGGGCGTGAAAGCGTCCCATTTTTTTACGGCAGTTTCGAGATCCCGTTCGATCTCATCCAGTTCCCGCCGGTAGTGCCGCAATCTCTCCACTCCGTGCATCGTGCACTTGAAATCGCTTCTTTCGATGCTCCGGCATTTTTCCATCACAACCTGGCGGCGGGAAGCGATTTCGGCAATTTTCAGCAACTGTTGCTGCGCGGTTTCCTCTAAATCGGACATGAATGAATTGACCTCCCATTTACTTTTGTGTGAGTCTGATATACAAGGCGCCGCCAAAGGAAGCAAGAATAAAAATGAGAATAAGGGCGACGTCGGCGGCGCGATATTCTGAACCGTGAAATGTCATGCTGATAAAATAGACCAACAGCAACGCAGACCAGGCGCTGCCGCAAAGCAGAAAAACCTTGAACGGGTCTGGCAATCCGCGATGGTTTGACACAATGATCCCTTCGACTATCTGGCCATCAGTCGATACCCGACGCCGGATTCGGTGACGATGTAACGGGGCTGGGTCGGGTTAGGCTCGATTTTTCGGCGCAATTGGCCGATATATACGCGGACGTAGTGGGTATCTTCGGCGTAGGTATCCCCCCAGACTGCTTTTAACAGTTGCCGGTGGGTCAACACTTTACCGGCGTTTTGCGCCAAAATTTTCATGATGTCATATTCGGTGGGAGTGAGTTTAATTTCCTGATTGTCGATCATTACCCGCCGCAACGACAGATCGACCGACAGATCGCCACACTGGATCACCGGCTCATCGCCCGTGTGCGCCGCCCGGCGGATCGAAACCCGCATCCGTGCCAACAGTTCGCCGATGCTGAAGGGTTTGGTGATATAATCATCGGCACCTGTTTCCAAACCAAGGATGGTATCAAATTCCTCCCCCTTGGCGGTCAGCATGATAATGGGTATGATCTTGCAGATATTGNNGGGTTTGGTGATATAATCATCGGCGCCGGCATCCAAGGCTTCGATTTTTTCTTTTTCCTGATCCCGCACGGTCAATACCAGAATCGGCAGATCGGACCATTCGCGGAGACGGCGGACAACTTCCTTGCCGTCGAGGTCAGGCAGGCCCAGATCCAGGATCACCAGATCCGGTTTGATCACGGCGGCCTGCGTCACCGCGTCCGTTCCGGTTACCGCCTCGTGAACATCGTAGCCATGGGCGCCCAGGGATACTTTTAACAATTTGCGAATTTGCGGTTCGTCGTCAATGACCAGAACGCGCAAGCCTTTTTCCGACATGATCCTACCTTCTTTCAACGGGAGTCGGCTGATCCGGCGGCGCCGGCAGGGTGACCGTCATGACGGCGCCGCCGCCGGGACGGTTTTGCGCCTGGATTTCTCCGCCGTGCGCTTCGATGATTGCTTTGCAGATGGACAGGCCGAGTCCGGTGCCGTCCACCCGATACGCGGGCAAACGGATTCGATAAAATTTGTCGAAGATATGCGGCAATTCGTTCGGAGGAATTCCCAAGCCCCGGTCGGCGACCGTTATGGATAATTTGTCCGAACCGGCGGTGACGGCAATGTCGATCGGCGTGGCTGGCAGGCTATACTTCAGGGAATTGTCGATCAGGTTGATCATGACTTGTTCCAAAAGTACCGAGTCGGCGCGGATCATGGCAACATGGGAGGATCCGCTGAAGCGGATTTCGCGGTTACGGATCACATCCCGCAATCGGTGCAGCGNNGGCACCGATGACGTCCTCCAGGTCGCACCAATCGAGCTTCAGGTGCGTCATGCCGCTTTCCAGACGAGCCGAATCCAACAAATTGGCAACTACGCGATCCATTCGGTGCGCGCCATCCTGAATGTTGATCAGCAAATCATGCCGGTCCTGGCTGGAATAAAGGGATTCGGAATCCAATAAAGTGGAAACCGAACCGATAATCGATGAAAGCGGTGTGCGCAGCTCGTGGGANNAGCGCAGTTTGTCCGATTCCAGGAGCAGGGAAGCCTCCCGCTGTTTCGCGATCAGGCAGGCCCGTTCCATGGCAACTGCCGCCAAACCGGCCCAGGCTTTCAACAAGTTCAGGTGCTCTCCGGCAATGGCGGCCGTTTTTAGCTGGACTGCCAATAAACCCGCTACCGCCGCCGGAGTCGCCATGGGAAAATAGAGGAAATCCACCGTCGCGAAGCGGTCGGTTGTAGGTCCCGCCGGCTTATTTTGCGAAAAGCTCCAGCTGGCGGCAGCCAGTTCAGGCGCACTTAGGGTTGGTGGCTCCGGATCGTTGGCAGCGGTATCCATGCTGGCTTCNNCGCCGTTTTCGTCGGGGAGTATCACCCGGGTTCGTAGCCCCAGTGTGTCGGCAACCTGCATGGCCAGCTTTTGGACAATGGCGTCTAAATCAACGATAGCCGCAATTTCGCGGCTAAACTGGTACAACGCCGCCGTACTGCGTTCGCGTTGGCTGGCGGCTGCGGCTTCGTTCATCAATACTTCTGTACGGCCGCCGATAATAAAGGCAACCAGCAGAAAAGTAACGAAACTCCAAACATAGCGGACATCATCCACAGAAAGCGTAAAGGTGGGAGGGATGAATAGAAAGTCAAATGCGATCATGCTGATTACGGCGGTGAAATAGGAAGGCCAGCGTCCCCACCAGAAGGCGCTGAGAATCACCGGTAGTTGATAAAACAAGGCAATGTTGATGAGCTCGATTTCTCGCGAGGCAACGACGCCGAGGGTGACTAGGCCGATCATGACAAGACTGTAAAGATAAGGACGCCATTGGGTGGCAGGATGGACCGGCGGTGACGTAAAAGCGTTCAGTTTCATAGCGGCTCCTTGTTTCCTTCAGGGAATGGATAAATTCCGACTTTTTATTGTACTCTTTTCTCGGCTTTTGTCCAGAGATAAGGAGCCATCCACAATACTCCAAAAATATTATAACGCGGAACCCGTAAAGATTCCGTAAGGGTTATATCGTATGATGTAAAAAAAATATAAAGATCATTGGCTTGGACAATATTGACCTGAATTCAATAAGTTTGCCGGACGGGCTAAGCTCGGCAGGATTTTTTCGGGGTGGCGGCAAATTTTACATTGTAAAGCTGAATTTGGGGGAGGTTGTCTGAGATGGCAATCGTGGAAGTGACAATCGCACCGCTCGGGACGGGGGGGACGAGTTTGAGCCGCTANNAAAGTGCTGATGGCCGCGGAAGACTTGAAATACGAGCTGAATCCGATGGGGACCGTGATTGAAGGGGAATTGTCCCGGATCATGGAAGTCGTCCGTCAAATGCACGAAGTGCCTTTCGGCGCCGGCGCCAGCCGGGTATCCACGTTGATTCGGATCGATGACCGGCGGGACAAGAAATCGACCATGTCCGGAAAAGTACAGGCGGTGAAGGAAAAACTTTGAGTCGGGAACTGGCTATGAAGATTCTCGGGGCGGTCGGCGGCCGCCCCAATATTTTGCAGAGCACGCACTGTATGACCCGGCTGCGATTGACCCTACGGGATGCCGTCAGGGTCGACCTGCCATTGTTGCGGGGATTCCCGGGCGTGCTGGGGGTCATGGCGAACGGCGACCAACTGCAGGTGGTTCTCGGACCCGGCAAGGTCGCCCAGGTGGCGGAGGAGCTCGCGGCGTTNNAGGCCGATCAACTGAAGGCGACGATCCGGCGAAAAAACCGGACGCCGTTGAAACAGTTTTTGGGGCGTCTGTCGGCCGTTTTCGCTCCCTTGATCCCGGCCATTGTGGCGTCCGGTATGGTGGCCGGACTGACCAATGTCGCCATCCGCCTCGGTGCGGATCCACAGTTGGGCTTACTGAAAATTCTGGATGTGGTCGGTTGGGGGCTGTTTGGCTTTTTGCCGATCTTTGTCGGTTATCAGACCGCGAAGGAATTCGGCGGCACTCCCGCGTTGGGCGGGTTGGCTGGGGTTTTGCTGATCAACCCAGCGATCGCCGGAATCCAGATCGACGGGATCGCCTTGCTGCCGGGAAGGGGCGGCATCATTGGCGCGCTGTTGGTGGCCGGATTCGTGTCCTGGCTGGAACGGCGGATTCGCCGGCGGGTGGCGGAGTCCGTGGATATCATCGTGACGCCGACGATTACTTTGCTGGTGGCCGGCCTGATGACCTACTATGTTCTGCAGCCGGTGAGCGGAATGTTGTCCGACGGTGTGGTCTGGTTGTTTCGGACGGCATTGTCGGAGGGCGGAATGTTGTCCGGAGCGCTGCTGGCGGGAACCTTCCTGCCGCTGGTGCTAACCGGCCTCCATCAGGGCTTGACCCCGGTGCATATGGAGTTGTTGAACACTCTTCGCGCCAATCCGTTGTTGCCGGTATTGGCCATGGCCGGGGCGGGGCAGGTCGGAGCGTCTCTGGCCGTATTGCTGCGGACCCGGAACGAGCGGCTGCGTACTGTTGTAAAAAACGCATTGCCGGTAGGCTTTTTGGGCATCGGCGAGCCTTTGATTTTCGGCGTGACACTGCCGTTGGGCCGTCCTTTCCTGACTGCCTGCCTGGGAGCGGCGGCGGGCGGAGCCTTCCAGGCCTGGATGGGAGTTCAATCGATCGCCATGGGAGTTTCCGGTCTGCCGCTGACATTTTTGATTCGAAACGATCAAACCGGAATCTATCTGGCGGGACTGATGATGGCCTATGTTGCCGGTTTTGTCCTTACCTGGGTCGTTGGCTTTGAGGATCCCGGGGAGGAAGCGGGGGAGGAAAGGGATTCGGAATGAAGACGCTGGGAGTTTCGGTGTATACCGGTATGGAGCAGACAGCCGGCGAAAATATTGCCTATCTGAAGACGGCGGCGCGGCTGGGTTACAAAAAGCTCTTTACTTCCCTGCATATTCCGGAGGCGGACTATCGCAATCTGGCCTCGGAATGCCGGCTGGTTCTGCGCGAGGCAAAACAACTGGGGTTTCTGGTGACGGCGGATATTTCGCCGCAAACCTGGCGATTGTTGAATTGTAAACCGCGCGACTTGTCGGACTGGGGAATCGATATTCTGCGCATCGATTTTGGCTATTCACCGGCGCAGATTCGGCAATTGCTGGCAGAAACCGAATTGCGGCTGGAGGTCAATGCCAGCACCTTGACGGAAGACAATCTGGAAAAATTATTGTCAACGGGAATCGAGCCAACCCGATTATGCGCCGGGCATAATTATTATCCCCGGCCGGAAACCGGACTTGATTTCGGATTGTTTGCCTGTCGTTCCCGCTGCTTCCGCCGCGCCGGGATTCCCGTCGCCGCGTTTATCCCCGGCCAAAAGTGCCGGCGCGGCCCATTGCAGGCAGGACTGCCGACGTTGGAATCGCACCGTCGCCAATCGGTCGAAGAGAGTGTTCGTCAACTTTGGGCTTCTGGACTGGTTGACGCGATTTTGTTCGGTGATCCGTTGGTGCCTGCGGAAGATTTAACGGCGGTTGCCATTTTGCCGCGTTGTTTCCCGGAACCATTGCCGATCCGGATTCGGGTGGCGGACGTTACACTGGCGGAACGGTCCCTGATCGCCTTGCCTTGTCATACGAATCGAACCGATGCCGCCGGTTCGGTAATCCGCTCGCAGGAAAGTCGGCTCAGTGCGGTTGAAGCTTTTTCACCCCAGGCGTTCATACAACCCCGGCGGCGCGGCGATATTACCATCGATAATTCCGGGTATGGCCGGTATGCCGGCGAACTGCAAATCGTTCTCCACGATCTGCCGGCGGATGCGCGGGTGAACGTGGTCGGCCAGGTGCTCGAAGCGGATCGGTGTCTGTTGGACTGCATATTCCCAGGACGGGCATTTAGATTCGAGGAGGTGGCGGAATGAATTTGGACCGCTTGGAAACGGAACGGCGAAATCCTGACACGCAGAATCTGGATATGCTTTCCGCCTATGATCTGGTCAGCGTGATCCAGCGGGAGGACGCGAAGGTGGCTGCCGCAGTGCGGCAGGCCCTGCCGTCGATCGCTGCGGCGGTGGATGTGATCGTGGAATCGTTGCGCAGCGGCGGGAGACTATTTTACATCGGCGCCGGCACCAGCGGCCGGCTGNNCCCGCCGACCTTCAATACTTCCCCCGATACGGTGCAGGCGTTGATTGCGGGCGGCGAAGGAGCGATGTTCCGGGCGGTGGAAGGCGCCGAAGATAACGAAGAACTGGCGGCGCAGGACCTGAATCGGCGAAATTTATCGGCAGGCGATGTGGTGGTCGGTTTGGCGGCCAGCGGGCGAACACCCTATGTGTTGGGCGGGTTGCGATATGCAGCGGGGCTGGGGTGTCCAACCATTGCGATCGTATGTGTGTCAGCCGCTGAAATTTCCCGCCATGCCGGCATCACCATCGGGATTCCCGTCGGGCCGGAGGTGATTGCCGGGTCGACCCGGATGAAAGCCGGTACGGCTCAAAAAATGGTGCTGAATATGCTGTCGACGGCGACCATGGTCAAACTGGGCAAGACCTATGGCAACCTGATGGTCGATGTCAGGGCGAGCAATGCGAAACTGGCGGCCAGGGTCCTGCGCATCGTGCGTGACGCAACCGGCAGCGGGGAACAGGAAGCAGCGCAAGCATTGGCGATTGCCGGCGGATCGGCCAAGACCGCCATAGTGATGCTGCTGGCGGGAATTTCCGTCGCTGCCGCGACCAAATGCCTGGAAGCCGCGCATGGTTCGGTCCGGCATGCGCTGCTGGTGGCTGCGGAACGAAAAGTGAACGGGGCGAAGGAAACGAATCATGCGGGATAAGCAGCAAAGCCCGGAGTGTATTCTGACGAACGTGCAGGCGGTATTGCCGGACCGGGTCCAATCCGGAGCTTGCGTGCGCATTGCCGGGGACAGGATTGCCGGGATCAGGGAAATGGAGGCGATCCCAGGCGCCAAGATTGCCGGTGGCGCTGTTGCGGTTGACTTTGCCGGCGATTATATGGTTCCCGGCTTGATTGACCTTCATGTCCATGGCTGCGGCGGGGCGGATACGATGGACGGAACTCCGGCGGCTTTGGCGCACATGGCGAAGGCGTTGCTGCGACAGGGGACGACAGCTTTCCTGGCGACGACCATGACCGCCGGCGCGGACCGTTTACGCGAGGTCCTGGCTGTTGGCGCAGATTGGCCGGAAACCGGGATGCAGGCCGAATTTTTGGGATTTCATCTGGAAGGTCCCTGCATCAGTCCGGAATACCGCGGGGCGCAGAAGCCGGTTGCGGAATCGGCAATAACCAACATAATCGCCCTGTATGACCGAAGGGTGAAAATCGTGACGCTGGCCCCCGAACTGGCCGACGCCGATACCTGCCTGGCGGCGGCAATCAAGAAGGGAATCATAGTGGCGGCTGGACATTCCGGCGCCAGCTTCGACGAGATGCGGCAGGCGATCGACGCGGGAGTTCGGCATCTGACGCATGCCTTTAACGCCATGCCGGGCATTCATCATCGAAAGCCGGGGCTGCTGACGGCCGCGCTGCTCGACCCGCGGGTCAGCATCGAACTGATCGCGGATGGCGTCCATATTCATCCATCGGTTCTGGAACTGGCCCTGCGACTGAAAGGGCTGGAACAGGTTATTTTGGTATCCGACGGAACCCGGGCGGTCGGGATGCCGGACGGGGATTACGACCTGGGCGGACAGCTGGTAAGCCTTTNNGACATTGCCGGACGGAACCATTGCCGGCAGCACCGCGCCGCTGTTGGCGGGAGTTCGATTCATGATTCGGGCCGTGGGCCGGGGACTGCCGGAAGCGGTGCGTATGGCGTCCCTCAATCCAGCCCGTGCTTTGGGGGTTGATTCTGATCACGGTTCTTTGCGCGCCGGCGCGTTGGCTAATTTTCTCCGGCTGAGTCCGGAGCTGGAGCTGAAAGAAGTTTGGATGCGCGGCCGGCGAGTGATCGATGCCGCTTCGGCTGCCCGGGAAAGGAACGAGTGAACGTGTCCAACCTGCTACAAAATCAGGCGGCTGTACAACAGATCGCCGAAGTGATCGCCAGCGTACTGGCCGTTGAAGTAACGATTGCGGACGAATGTTTACGACGCATCGCGGGCACGGGCCGGTTTGCCGGCAGCCTCGGCAGCCAGCTCGATCCGTATTCAGCCTTTGGCCGGGTGCTGCGGGATCGGCAGGGTGTAGTCATTGCGAATCCNNCCTGTGAATGGAAAGAAAACTGCCCGGAGCGGGCGGAAGTCTGCTGCCCGATCCTGTTGGACGGCAAGTCCATCGGCATCATTGCCCTGGTCGCTTTCGATGATTCCCAGCGTCGCTCGCTGTTGGCCCAACCTTCCCGTCTGCTGGACTTTTTGGAACGCATGGCCGACCTGATCGCCAATAAGGTTCGGGAGCAGGAACAGGCTCTGCTGCTGCGAACTATGCAGCAACAGATGGCGGCCATTATCAACACGGTCCGCGAAGGGATCGTCGCGGTGGATCGCGCCGGCCGCATCGTTACGGTCAACGCCGCTGCCACCGGCATGCTGCGGGAAGATCCCGAACAAGCCATCGGCAAACCCTTGGCCGATTATTTGCCGGCCATTCCGACAGCCCGTCTGTTGGCCGAGGAAAAGGAATGGGATCATCGGGAAACCTATCGCGTGCACGACGGCCGCAAGACCTATTACATCGCGACAACCCGGCTATGGCGGGAAGATGGCGCCGTGCGCGGAATGGTCGTCACGCTGCGGGAAATGGACGATGTACGCCGCCTGATTTCCAACGTATCGACCCCGGATAACGCCTATACCTTTGACATGATACTCGGACAAAGCCCGGTCCTAATGACGGCCAAACGAGAAGCGGCGCTGGCAGCGGCCGGATCTTCGACTGTTTTGATCCAGGGCGAGAGCGGAACCGGCAAGGAATTATTCGCCCGGGCGATCCATGGGGCGAGTGACCGGAAGAATAAGCCGCTGGTTGCCATCAATTGCGCGGCAATTCCGGAATCCCTGCTGGAAAGCGAGTTGTTCGGCTACGAGGAAGGCGCCTTCACCGGCGCCAAACGCGGCGGCAAACCGGGAAAATTTGAATTGGCCGACGGGGGTACGGTCTTTTTGGACGAGATCGGCGATTTGTCGCTGAACATGCAGGCCAAGCTTCTGCGCGTCCTGCAGGAGAGGCGGATCGAAAGAGTCGGCGGCACCAGCAGCGTTCCCGTCGATGTCCGGATTATCGCGGCGACCCACAAAGACGTCGAAGAGATGGTGCGGGTCGGTGAATTTCGTCAGGATCTGTTTTACCGGATCAATGTATTTCCGTTGCGCGTGCCGCCACTGCGCGAGCGCCCGGACGACCTGCCGCTGTTGATTGATGTGTTCTTTCGGCGGAACTGCAAGCTTCTAAACAAAGAGCTGACCGGCTTCGAGGAAGCGGCGTTGGATTGCCTGCGCCGGTATTCCTGGCCCGGCAATATCCGGGAGCTGGAAAACACGGTGGAATATCTGGTGAATATCGAAACCGGCCGCCTGATCTCGGCAAGCCGTCTGCCGGAGAGAATCCGCCGAAATCGCGACCGTACGCCGGAAACAAGTTCCACCGGAGAATTGACGACGATCGCCGAACTGGAACGGCAGGCAATTGCGAAAGCCCTGCGAGCCTATGGACGCTCGGTCGGCGGAAAGGAACAGGCTGCGCGGGCCCTGGGAATCAGCAAGGCGACGTTGTACAGGAAGTTAAAAGAATACGATCTGGTTGCCGAATCATTTTGAGAAATCCAGTTCAATTTGAGATAACCTTGTAAAACCGGGCTTGCACACTGACGTTGCGAAGCCCGGTTTCTTATTTTGCGAAATCCGCTGGCGCGGCGGCTGCAATTTTGCCGCAGTTACGGGCGTTTCCTTTGGCACGGAAGTTGCATCTATATGACAATCAAGAGCCAAGAGGAGGAGAGCCGATGAATTATTTGGACGAAATCGAATCGCTGCTGCGATCGGGAATCAAACCGGCGCTGGGATGCACCGAACCGGGTGCCGTGGCGTTGGCTGCCGCGTATGCCGGCAGGGAACTGGGGCAAGCTCCAGTGACCCGGATCGAAGTCACCGTCGATCCGAACGTGTATAAGAATGGCGTTGCCGTGGGAGTGCCGGGAACCGGCCGGGTCGGGCTGGAGATCGCGGCGGCCCTGGGCGCGTTGATCCGAGCTCCGGAACTGGAACTTTCGGTATTACAGAAACTGACGCCGGAGCGGCTCGCGCAGGCCGAAAAATTGTTGCTTGCCGGCCGTGTCATCGTCGACATCATCGATCGTCAGGGACTGTATGTGGGGGTCACGGTGTTCTCCCCGAACGGCCAGGCCCGTGCAGTGATGGAAGGGTCGCATACCCATCTGGCGGCTTTGTCCTGCAACGGGGTGCCATTGCTGGAACAAAGAGACAGCACGGCCCTACGGCCAGCCCTCGCGCCGAATTTTGACGACCTGACCCTGGATCGGCTGATCGACGCGGCTACGGAATTGCCCCTGGAAAAATTGGAGTTCTTCGAAGACTGCATCAGGATGAATTGCGAAGCGGCCAGGGCCGGACTGGAAAACCGGCTCGGCATGGCCGCCGGCGCGACGTTTCAGGAATTGATCCGGGAAGGAATTCTTGCCGATGATCTGCTGCACTTCGCCAAGGTACAA
>DCTI01000044.1 GCA_002329525.1 Negativicutes bacterium UBA1444 | reverse complement strand
GAGCTCCCGCATCCGTTCCAATTTGGCCTGGGCCGCGCCGCTGTCGATACTTTTGGCGGCCAGAATCATGCCTTCCCGGATGTTCTCCGCCTTGTCGGCGACCACCAGCGCCGCCGCGGCGTTGAGCAGGACCAGGTCGCGCCGGGCGCCCTGTTTGCCGCGCAGGATGCCGAGGACAATGTCGGCGTTTTGTTCGGGAGTGCCGCCGCTGATGTCTTCCAGGGCGGCAGCCGGCAAGCCATACTCAGCCGGGTCGATCAGGTAGGAAAGAATTCTTCCATCCACCACCTCTGAAACTTGCGTCGGTGCGGTGGTCGAAATTTCATCCAGTCCGTCCAACCCGTGCACCACCATGGCGCGCCGGGTATTGAGCCGCAGTAATACTTCTGCCAACTTTTGGGTCAGAGACCGCTCATATACGCCCATCAATTGGCGTTCGGCGGCGAGCGGATTGGTCAAGGGCCCCAGCACGTTGAACACCGTCCGGAACCCCAATTCGCGACGCGGTTTGCCGGCGTATTTCATGGCCGGGTGGAAAGTGGGCGCATACAGGAAACCGATCCGGGCATCCTCAATCACGGAAGCCACGTTTTGCGCCGGCAGGTCGATTCGCACCCCCAAGGCTTTCAAAACATCCGCGCTGCCGGAAGAACTGGATACGCCGTGATTGCCGTGCTTGGCGACCGAGGCGCCGGCGCCCGCCACCACAAAGGCGACGGTGGTGGAAATGTTGAAGGTTCCCTTCCGGTCGCCGCCGGTACCGCAGGTGTCGAGCAAATCCGATTGGCTGCATTCGACTTTTACCGTGTGACTGCGCATGGTTTCGGCGAACCCGGCGATTTCCTCACTGGTTTCGCCTTTGATCCGCAGGGCGGTCAACAGCCCACCGATCTGGGCTTCGCTGGCCTGTCCGGTCATGATGGCTTGCATGGATTCCTGGGCTTCCTGCCGGGACAGGTTTTCGCCGCCGACTACCTGATTCAAAGCTGCTTTCAACATTGTTTGTTCCTCCTGTCGTTTTGATTGTAAATAAAAAGAACCATTCCACTCCCTTGCAGGGGCGAAATGGTTCGCGGTACCACCCTAATTCGGAAAACAATCGTTTTCCCTCGATTCAGATACGGGCTTGCGCCGATATCCTGAGCCCGGTAACGGAGGCAACCGGCCCGGCCTACTGAAAGTTTCGGCGGGCAGCTCGCGGGGCCATTCGACAGAGACTCTGGGCCGGTCATCCCACCTCCGGATCGACTCCGGACACCGGCTCGCTGAAACCAAAGCGGATCTGTGTACTCTTCCCGTTCATCGCTGGGCTATGCAGTTTTGCGGGCAACTGGAGCCGACAAATAAAAAGAACCATTCCACTCCCATACAGGGGCGAAATGGTTCGCGGTACCACCCTAATTCGGAAAACAATCGTTTTCCCTCGATTCGGATACGGGCTTGCGCCGATATCCTGAGCCCGGTAACGGAGGCAACCGGCCCGGCCTACTGAAATTTTCGGCGGACAGCTCGCGGGGCCATTCGACAGAAACTTTGGACCGGTCATCTCACCTCCGGATCTTCTCCGGACACCGGCTCGCTGAAACCAAAGCGGATCTGCGTACTTTTCCCGTTCATCGCAGTAACGGATTCAATTGCGTACACTATAGCACGAACTGCAAAAAAGTGTCAAGAGGGAAAAAGAAAAATTAATTTTTCCGGCGGTGTGTAACAATCGGCTCGTTGGGCCTGGTTGACCGGCACAATAGTGTGCGCAGGAAAAACGGAACGGGAACGCGAATGGAACAGGGATAATAAGGGGATTTGCCCCGGTTTTTGCGAGGGAAGGAATGGAATCGAACATTTCAAGGGTCGCTGCAGTCCGCGTAACAGACTATGCGGCGGAATCCGTCGTTGCCGGAATCGGGCAGGCACTGACGCTGTTGGGCGGCTTGGAACAATTCGTGCAATCGGGCGACCGGGTACTGCTGAAACCGAATCTGCTGGAAGGAGTGCCGGTGGAGTGCGCCGTTACGACCCATCCGGAAGTGCTGCGGGCCGTGATCCGTCAGGTCAGGGCGCTCGGCGCCGTGCCGGTGGTCGGCGACTCGCCGGGAGTGTCCGGAACGTTGAAAGCGGCGGAAAAATGCGGGATCGCCGTTGTCTGCCGCGAAGAGTCGGTGCGCCTGGTTCCTTTTGAAGGGACGGTCGAGTATCCATTTCCCGAAGGAATAATCATTAAGAAATTTCAGTTGACGGATGTACTGCAACAGGTGGATAAAGTCATTACCCTGGCCAAAATGAAGACACATACTTTCATGGGCATGACCGGCGCGACCAAGATTCTGTTCGGCTGCATCGTCGGCATGCGAAAGGCGCAGTTTCATCTGCGGACCCGGCAACGCAAGGAATTCGCCGGCATGCTGGTCGATTTGGCGAATTTGGTCAAACCGGCGCTGTCGATCGTAGATGGGGTGACCGGAATGGAAGGAAACGGTCCGCGCAATGGCAAACCATTTCCTTCGGGGGTTATTTTGGCGGGAAACAATTGTTTCGCCGTGGATATCGTCATGGCGAAGATGATGGGGTTGCCGGCCGAGTCGCTGCCGGTGGCGGCGTTGTCTCTCGAACGGGGGTTGACACCGGACTTTTCCGGGATTGACCTGGTCGGTGACGGCCGGGATGTTCGACATCGATTTCAGGCGCCGCGCAGCATGCGATCCCTGGAAGACCGNNAAAGTCATCTCACGGCCCGCCCGCGAATTCTGGACTGCTGTATTGGTTGCGGACGTTGTGCGGCGCATTGTCCGCCACAGGCGATGAAACTCGTGGATGGCAAAATTCGGATTGACGATGACAAATGCATCCGTTGCTATTGTTGCCAGGAGTTGTGTCCCCAGAACGCAGTCCGGCTCGAATCCGGCTGGGTCTTGGATTTGGTGCGGCGATTTATGTGAAGCCGCTGGAGTGGCGATTATTTGATGAAACCGTTGGCTTTCAACCAATCTTTGGCGACGGTCTTGGCATCCTTTTTTTCTAGATCCACCTGGGCATTGAGACGAGCCATCTCCCTGTCTGTCAGTTTCCCGGCCAGCCGGTTCAACACGGTGGCGATTTCTGGATGTTTTTTCAACACGTCTTCCCGAATGACTGGCGCGGCGAAGTAGGGGGGGAAGAACTGCCGGTCGTCTTCCAGGACTAGCAGGTTAAAGGCGGGAATCCGGCCGTCGGTCGCGAAACCGTCGATGACATCGACTTTTTTGTCGCGGACGGCGGCGTAGGTCAGGCCGGGATCCATCGAGTTGGTTTTGTTGAATTTGAAACCATATTTCTTTTCCAGGCCCTTGATTCCATCCGGACGCTCCAGATNNCCAGAAATTCGGGGGTGCAGCCTAAAGTGAGAGTATCGGTCTTGCCGGCCAGATCGGAGATCTTTTTGATGCCGAGCCGGTTGGCTTCGTCGCTGCGCATGGTCAAGGTGTAGGTATTGTTGAAACCCAGGGGCTGCAGCCATTCCAGACGCTTTTTTTCTTTGTAGATCGACCGTACCTTGTCATAGGCGGCCTGCGGGTCGTTGATCACCGGTTGTCCGAGCAGATTGATCAGGGCCGTGCCGGTATATTCAACGTACAAGTCGATGTCGCCGCGGTCGAGGGCTTGGGCCACGATGTTGGTTCCGCCCAGGAAGGCCTTGGTTTCGACTTTCAGTTTTGTATTGCCTTCCAGCATGTATTTCATCATGTAAACCAGGATGTCCTGTTCGGTGAAGTTTTTGCCGCCGACAGTCACCTGGTTTTGTTTTTTTTCCGTCGCTCCGCCGCAGCCGGCCAGTAGTAGGGCAGCAATAACCAAGACAAACAAGAAGATGTTTTTTTTCATAGATACACCCCTTTTTTCATCAGTGTTGATTTCGATACGGTTTCATTTTTTTGCCAGGTTGCCGGGTTGGGTCCGGTATTCGAGATGCTTGAGCGCATAGTCGAAAAATACGGCCAGAGCGGCAGCCGGCAAGGCGCCGGCCAGGATCAGGGGAGAGTTGGCCATCGCGATTCCCCGGAAGATCAACTCACCGAGGCCGCCGCCGCCTATCAGCGCCGCCAGTGTGGCCACGCCGACGATCAACACGGTTGCTGTCCGGACGCCGGCCATGATAATGGCTAGAGCCATCGGCAATTCGATCATCCACAGGATTTGCAGTGAAGTCATCCCCATGCCGGTTCCGGCCTCGATCGCCGCCGGGTTGACTCCGGTGATCCCGGCATAGGTGTTGCGCAGGATCGGCAGCAATCCGTAAATGGTCAACGCGACGATGGCCGGTATTTTGCCGATTCCGAGCAGCGGAATCATGAACCCCAGCAGGGCCAGGCTCGGTATGGTCTGGAATACCGCCGTCACGCCGATGACCGGTTCGGCCCATTTTCGACGCCGGGTCAGAAAGATGCCGGCGGGGATGGCGATCAGATTGGCCAGGAGCAAAGAAATCAAGGTCAGCTGAAGGTGCTCCCAGGAGGCGAGAAGGATGTCGTTGAAGCGGGCGGCAAAGATTTCAAGCAGACTGGTCCACATGGGGAACCACCTCCTGTAGATTGATTGTTTCGCTGTCGAGCCAGCGCTCGGCCATGACGTCGACAAGGCAGGAACGGGTGATGACGCCGACGAGTTCGTTCTGATCCGTGACGACCGGCAGGTAGGCGATTGCGTGGCGGCTGATAATCTGCAGGGCTTCCTTCAGCGAATCTTGGGGAGCGACCTTGTAGAGAACCGGCCGCAACAGGTCTTTCAACAGGATCGCTTCGTTCTGGAAGCGGTTGTGAATGTCCCACATAGTGACCTTTCCCAGCAGTTGTCGGTTGGCATCCACGACGAGTAGCGTGTCGACTTTCTGTTTGCGCATGAGCATCGTTGCTTCCGCCAATCCCCGGTTCGGGCGGGATGTGACCGGCGGTTTCATGACCTCCGCGATCGTAGGCAGACTGTCTTCGCTGCGGAGGCGGTTCTCGCCGATGAAATCGCGCACGAAATCATTGGCCGGGTGGCGTAAAATCTGTTCCGGCGTTCCCAGTTGGACGATGTCGCCGTCTTTGAGAAGGCAGATCCGGCTGGCGATTTTCAGGGCTTCGGCAATGTCGTGCGTTACAAACAGGATAGTTTTCGATACGGTTTCCTGTAATCGCAGCAGCTCGTCCTGGAGTTGTTCCCGGCTGATGGGATCTAGGGCGCTGAACGGTTCATCCATGAGGATGATCGGCGGGTCGGCCGCCATGGCCCGGATCACGCCGATCCGCTGCTGTTGTCCGCCGCTCAATTCCTGAGGATAGCGCCGTCTGTATATTTCCGGCGACAAATTGACCATGCGCAGCAGTTCGTCGACTCGCTGCAGATAATCGGCTTTGTTCCACCCTTTCAATTTAGGGACCAACGCCACGTTTTCGGCAATTGTCATATGTGGCAGCAAACCGATGTTCTGGATGACATAGCCGATATTTTTGCGAAGTTCGACGGGGTTTTGCATACTGATATCCTCGCCGTTGATCAGGATTCTGCCGGCGGTTGGTTCCACCAGGCGGTTGACCATTTTCATGGTTGTTGTTTTTCCGCAGCCGCTCGGGCCGATCAACACCAGGATCTCGCCTTTGTTGACATGCAGGTTCAGATTTTTCACGACAGGGTGGCCAGGTTTATATGTTTTACTGATATTCTGAAATTCAATCATGAGAGCCCCTCCTTTTCGAATTTTTGCACCGCTGCAATCATTGGGGAAATGGTGGTGGCGGCAGAAATACATCTTACAACTTATAATACAATAGCGAGTTGTAAGATGTCAACATCTAACAACTCGCGTGCAAAACAGGAGTTGTCAGAAAATAAAAGGCGCCGGGGGCAATCCCCGACGCCTTGTTCAGCGACCTGGCGCGTATGCGTTATTCGTTGATCAGTTCCGTTACTTTCGTCAAAATATTGCCTGAACCGACGACGACCATCCGGTCGCCTGCCTGCAGAGTTGCGCCGGATCCAGGGGAGATGATGATGTCGGTGCCGCGGCGGATGGCGATCAAGGTGGCGCCGGTACGCTGCCACAAACCAAGCTGGGCAACGGATCGTCCTACGGCGCTGGCCTGCTCGGGAATTGTTATTTCAACGGGGTTGAATGGCTGGAGATTTCGCAGTCGGTCCGTATAGCGGATGATTTGGTCCAATACATCATCCAGTCGTTCATTGATTTCATTTTTTCGCTGCATCAAAAGTTCCAGTTCCTGCTTGAGAGAGTATGTCGAATGCATGGACTGATGATGCTGCAAGAACTCACCGGCTTCTTCCCGGGATAAAACGATGACCTCTTTGCCTTGGGAGACGGCGACGACATCCGCTTGCGCCAGCAGACCCATGGCTTTGCGGATGGTTTCGGGAGAAACATTGTATTGGCTGGACAAAATGGTTCGGCCGGATATTTTTTCGCCAACGGAAATTTCACCGGCAGCGATCCGTTCCGCCACATCCATGGCGATCGATTCATATACGGGGATGTTGCTTTTTATACGCATGGCTTTTTTTTCAACCTCAACAAAATATTCGAAGATGTTTATTAACAATCATAGCAGAAAATGAACCGCGGTCACAAGACATTACAACTGGAACAAGTCACCGCGCCGGGCACGCTGGGCCAGTGGGGAAGAACATTCCCCCTTGCCGCAGATTTCCGACGCCGGAACGGCGAGTTCCCGAGACAGGAGTTCGCGCACCCGCGGTCCGCAGAAAGCGCCCTGGCAACGGCCCATGCCGGCGCGCGTGCGATACTTGACGGCGTCCAGCGAGCGGACGGGGATACCGCGATGCAGGCAGTCCAGGATTTCCGCTTCGGTCACCTGCTCGCAGCGGCAGATGATGTGTTGCGTCGGATTTGATGAATTCACATCGCCGGCGAAATCCGGCGGTTTCTGTTGAATGATCGGTGGTCGCTGCGCCTGAAAAATCGGCTTCACCTTCAATCCCAGGCCGCAGTCCTTCAGAATGAGGGCGACTTTGCGGGCGATCGCCGGAGACGCGGTCAAGCCGGGCGAGTCGATTCCGATCAGATTGATGAAGTTTTTGACGCGACTTTCTTCGATCACCCAATCCTTTTGATTGGAAACTGGACGGTTGCCGGCAAAGGAAGTCAGTGCTTTCCGCATGTCGAAGCCCGGCACGGAGCGGTGAGCCTGCACCACGATGCTTTGGAGGGTCTGGATATCGGTGCCGACATCGGTTTTATCATCGATATCCTCGGCATTCGGACCGACCATCAGATTGCCGTGATAGGTGGGGGTGACGAGGATTCCTTTGTCCAGCGGCGACGGCGTCTGAAAAATCACCGCGCGGACCAGATGGCTTTGATCCTTGTCCAGCAGGACATACTGGCCGCGCCGCGGTGTGATCCGATAGTCGTCCAGGCTGGTCAGGGCGGCGATCCGGTCGCTGTTGACGCCGGCGCAGTTCACGATGAAGCGGGCATAGTGCGTACTTTTGTCGGTTGCGATCCGGAAAAAATCCGCCGTTTTGGTAATGCTTTGGACCGTTTCTGACAAAAATAACTGCGCGCCATTAGCGATCGCATTTTCCGCCAGGGCGATGGCAAATTCATAGGGAGAGGTGACGCCGGCGTTTTCGCAAAGCAAGGCGGCGATCGCAGCCGGATTCACATGCGGCTCACGGGTCAGCAGCTCGTCCCTGCCGATGATTCGCAATCCGGTGACGCCATTTTGTTGTCCGTTGGCCAACAGTCGATTCAGCGAGGACAGTTCCGCGTCGGAAAAAGCCAGGACCAGCGATCCAGTCCGGCGATAACCGAAATGCAGTTCGCTGTCGAGCTGGGCGTACAGACGATTTCCGGCAACGCATAGTTCGGCTTTCAAGGATCCCGGTTCGTCGCTGTATCCACCGTGGACAATACCGCTGTTGGCCTTGGTGCAGCCGCGCCCCACGTCGTCCGCCGCTTCGATGACGCAGATCTTTAACTGGTACCGTGATATTTCCCGGGCAATATTCAAGCCGACGACGCCGGCGCCGATGATGCAAAGATCGTAAACGGAAGACGAGTCCGGCGTCATCGCGACAGGATCCCGCCGTTTCCAAGATCGAAAGAAATGGACTTGATGGAGCGCTTGTCGGCGTAAGATTGGACCACGTCGACAGTCAATACGCCGAGCGCTTCGTCGAGGCGGACCTGACTGCGCCACCAACGGGAACTGACACTGCGCGGAACCCGGTCCAGTTCTTCCTTCGACAGTAGATCTTCCAACGCGTATTTTTTGATCAAATCGCCGGTTTCATTGTAGAACACGATCACTTCGTCGCCATAGCCGACGGAGTAATAGTTGTCAAAGGTGACGATGCGCCAACCACCGTTGGCTACGACCGCCGTCACCGGCGACAGGCGATTTTGCAGCGGTTTGTCCCATAATTGCCGCCATTCGCTGTCGCTGCTCTTGATCCATGCTGCCCCGCGACAGGTGATGAGCGAATCGGAACGCGGCGAAGCAGTGACGATGAACCGGGCGTCACCGCTCAATGATTCGTAAGTGACCGATGGTTTTGGGGGGAGCCAGGAGTCGGCGTGCGCGGCAGGCAGCAGGCAGAGTAACGTGAGCAGGAAAAACAAGGAGCAAAGTGGATAACGCAATCGCATTCAGACACCTTCTTTCTGCTGAAAAATTCGACTGTGGCGAATGAAACAATAGAATCCCGGAACGTGAAGGATACTTGCTAACGGAAAAATTCCCCGGCGTCGTCAGGAAGTCCTTTTTTTCCTGCGGTCACCGGGGAATTTGCTTTCACGGTACGGTGAGGATGTTGTCGGTTACGCCATTATGGCATGAAGGGCATCGCCATCTTTTCGTAGCCTAGCGGTACTTCAAACATGCTTGCCGGCGGTTCCGAGAAATTCAGGTTTTTGAACACGGTAACGGAATCTTTGTGCTGGGTTTTGATCGGAAACATGTTGTTGTCTTTTAGAAGCCAGAGGAAGAAGGTGCTCCGGTCATTGCCGAGCTGATGCGTAATTTGGTATTTATCCGCCACGTGTCCTTCCACGGTTTCCGTGAGCAGATACGTCCGTTCCACTTCCGTGGGCGATTTCTCGCCGCTGGCGATGGTATTGGCGGCCATGCCCGGCCGCATCGGAATTTCCATGTACATTTTAGATTCCTTGTCAATATTCCAGACGAGTTTTTTATCCAACCGGACGATGATAATCATGTTGGGCTGCGATGGCATTTCCATCCGTTGGGCCCATAGAGAGTAGGATACCCACATCTTGGAGTGCGTGGAGCCGGTTTTGTCGGTAGTCACGACATCCGCCGAATAACCGGCGGCGGCCGCTACCGAGACCAGCGAGAGCAGCATCAGGCAGAGAACGAATACACGGAAGAAACGGCATTTCGTCAATTTCAAAGAACTTCCTCCCCTCATTCCTATCAACACTTGTCCAAGAAAATTTTACCGCCGATTTCCATACACTGTCAATGCCGACAAATTGCCTGAAAATATTAATTTTTTAACTCCGCCATACAGGAAAGAACGAATCGTTGATGATATAAACGGCGCTATCCCGCGAAAAGGATGATCCTTCTCCACCGCTGCGTCAGCGCCGGGAAAACAGCGCCAAGGCCAGCCAGATCAGGCCGAATGACAAGGCATGCATGTGGGTGAAGGGTTCATGGTAGAGGAAGACTCCCGTGAGCAGGGCGATCGTCGGCGATAAATACTGAATAAATCCCAGCAAAGATAACGGCAACTGGTTTGCTGCATTGGCGAACAACACCATCGGCACGGCGGTAACGATGCCGGCGCCGATAAACAGGGCGGTTGGCAGGGGATTGATCCAGCCGAAAGTTCCTGCGTTCTGAACTTCCAGCGAAAAAAGGTAAATCAGCGATACTGGTGAGATCAGCAGGGTCTCCAGGGTGATGCCGGTGATGGGGGACAGACCCAGAAGCTTTTTGCATAGACCATATAATCCAAAACTGACGGCCAGGAATAAGGCTACCCAAGGGAACTCGCCGAAATTCAGGGTCAGGTTCAATACCCCGGCTGCCGCCAACGCAACAGCCAGATATTGTTTGGTTGAGAGCCTTTCTTTCAGCAACGCCACGCCCAGCAGAACATTCACCAAAGGATTGATATAATAGCCGAGACTGGTTTCCACGATGCGGCTGTCATTGACTGCCCAGATATAAATCAGCCAATTCAGCGTGATGAGGAGTGTCGAAACGAGGACGCCGCCGACGCGCCGGCGGTCCCGGACCAGAGCGCGGATTTCGCTGTGAAAGGATGACAGGTGTCCGTTCAGCAACAAAAAAACGGCGAGGAAGAACAACGACCAGAATATGCGATGCGATAATATTTCCAGAGCTCCCGCCTGCCGCAGCAGCTTCCAGTAAATCGGCAGAAATCCCCACAGCAGATAGGCGACGACGGCGGAGAGGACTCCCCGGTTTTGGGTGATTGGCATTGCGCACCTTCTCTCAACGATATTCCCATTGTAGAAGAATCCGCCGAAAATGACAACTTCGGGAGGAACTGGGTGAACCATTGCGAAATACTACCAACAGAGAGGCAACAACGGATGGTTTCCGAAAAAACTTATGGCAAAGGAGAAGATGAGTAGATGTGCGGGCCAACGGCTTCAAAATCCCATAAACTTTTAGCCCTGATCGGGATCTTGCTCTGCCTGGCGATGGCGCCGTTTTCCGTTTCGGCTGCGGCGGATCTGCCGGACAAGCCGCCTGTTTTTGCGAACGAGCAGGCGGCAATGAATTACTACATGGTGCTGGCGGAGCAACTGGATGTCACCACCGGCATCAGCAAATCGGTCTTTTATTCGGGGGCGGGAAACCGAAAACTGGCGGAACAATTCGCCATCGCCGAGGATAAAATGACGTTGGAGATGACACCGGGCGGCAAGTTTTTGGATGACCTGAAACTGTTCGAGCAGGGGAGCCCGCTGAAACCGGAACAAGCGACGAAGGTGTGGGCGCGTCTGTCCCGACGCTATGCGGAACAGGCGGCGGGAGATGTTTTCTGCTTCGTTGCCGGTGCTCGGCCGACGGGAGTGTTTACAACGGTCGAATTGCCGGAACTGCGGAAAAATCACAAAGTGGGGAATATCTACCATGTGTCCCGACTATGAGATTCGAATTCCACATTTTTATTGTCTGGAATATCGGGAACAAGACCACACCATGCTGTTGGACATTGATTTTCGCGACTCCGTGATTTATTTGGATGATAGCCTGACCATGGTCTGGGAAGAGCCATTCACACAGGAGAAAATCGAATCCGCCGTGAAACGGCGGATTCTGGATCGCGTGTATGATTACCTGGTCCGGCAACGGGGCTTCAAGAATGTCGAGTATGAGGAGGGAGAGGGGCGATGATCCGCATTGGCGGCAAAGTCATTCTTGTCAAACAAGGGGATATCACGGCGGAAACGACGGATGCCATCGTCAATCCGGCCAATTCGCAATTGTTGCACGGCGGCGGCGCCGCCCGGGCGATCGCCGCGAAAGGAGGACCGGTCATCGAAGAACAAAGCCGCCGCCTGATTGAGCGGATCGGCGAAGTGCCGACGGGCAAAGCGGTGATGACGGATGCCGGCCGGCTGCCCTGCAAATTTGTCATCCATACGGTCGGCCCGGTTTGGGGTGAAGGCGACGAGCCCGAGAAACTACGCCGCGCCGTGTGGAACGTCCTGACCTTGGCGGAGTTGTACAACTTGCGATCGGTGTCGATGCCGGCGATCAGCTCCGGTGTATTCGGGTTTCCCAAATCGTTGTGCGCGGAAATTTTACTGGCGACAACCGCCGAGTTTCTGAAACAGCCCGCGATCATGCTTGACGAGGTCGTGATGTGCAATCACGACCAGATGACGACGGATATTTTCCAGGCGGCGGCACAATCCTGCCAACCCGGATAACAACCGCTCATTCCGGGAGAGCTGGCACCGCCCGCTCCAGGTCCGCCAGCCACTCCCCGGTCTTGTGATTGAAGGTTTTGATCACAATCTGATCGTCATACAGGAAAATAGAGTTGGTCCAGATGGTTTCCCGGTCCATGTCTGCATTGTGCAGGTTAAGAATCCGTTTATTGTACCAGTTGATGGGGGCTGCGAAATCAGGATTGGTGGCCGGAGTATGGGTGTGGCCCGAGACCCAGAGCCGGATTTGGGGATAGTCCGCGAGCAGTTGATCGATCTCTTCGTGGGGCTGGGCATAAAAACCCGGGGTATTCGCATATTTGTTGTAGCGGGACAAGGTATCCTTCAGCGGCGGATGGGTAAAGATCAGCGTGGGTTGCCCCGGGTGCCGCTCCAGCTGGGTACGGAGCCAATGCAACTGTTCGGGCGAATATTGCAGAAGATAGCGGGATGATTCCATTTCCGCCGAGATAAAGATCAGCAGATAATTCCCCAACGTTTTTACATAGCTTAGGGACGGCATCCGGAAGGTATCGCGGAACCGTTGCAGTTTCAGGCGTCGGGATGCGGCGTCGCCGCGCGGGAAATTCCCGGTTGGTCCCCGGTTGTCCGTATAGGCGAAATCATGGTTGCCATCCACCAAGGCGATGGGTTTATTCAGATGCGCGAAATAGAGCCTGGCGGTTTCGTACTCCGGCTCAATCCCGGTTTCGGCAACGAGATCGCCGACGACGGCGACCAAAGCGACATCATTCCAGGCGTTGATATCGTCCCGGACTTTGATTTTGGCGGCAACAACCCGGTTTTGCCGGTCGGGATCGAGGTGGCGTTCCGTGCTGAACGGCAGATGCGGATCACCGAGGACGACGATCCGTTGATAGTCGCTTTGGGCGTGGACGGTTGGCAGGCAGACAAGAAGGACTAACAGGAAAAGAAAGAGAATCTTTTGTTTCAACATGATTTTGGCGCTACCTCCTGCTTGGGAAAATATGGCGACTTCGCAATACAGGCTTATTGTAGCGGAGAGCGCCGGCTTTGTCCAGAAGTTGACGGAAATGGCGCCGACGGTTCAGCTTTCGTGACGCCAACTTGACGCGAAGTTTTTTGAGGTGATTCATGATTAAGAGTTATGACAGCGGCTTTTATCGTTCCTGCCTGCCGTTCGCGCGGGGGGACCGCCCGGCGGAACTGTTGATCCGCAACGCCCGGATCGCCAACGTTTTTTCCCTGGAATATGAACTGGCGGATGTGGCGGTGGCCCAGGGAATTGTCGTGGGCGTCGGCAGCGGCTATGAAGGCCTGGAAACGGTTGACGCGACTGGAAAGGTATTGATTCCGGGAATGATCGACGGGCATGTCCACATTGAAAGCGCCATGTTAACGCCCGCGCGATTTGCGGAAGCGGTCGTTCCGCGCGGAACCGCGGCCGTGATGGCCGATCCGCATGAAATCGCGAATGTTTGGGGAACCGCCGGGGTTATCGCCATGTGGCGCAATACGCAGGAAGCGCCGCTGGATTTTTTCTGGGGCGCGCCGTCCTGCGTGCCTGCCTCCGACTTTGAAACCTGCCGGACGCCATTGTCGCACGAAGAGTTGGCTCGCTTGTTCACCGATGGAGTTTGTCAGCATTTGGGCGAGATGATGAATTTTCCGGCGGTCATCGACGGTGACGCGGCGGTCTGGGCCAAACTCGCCGCAGCGGGAGAACGGCCTCTGACAGCTCATTCTCCCGGTTTAGGCGGCAAGGATCTATGCGCCTACCTGCTGAGCGGCTGTCTGGCCGACCATGAAACGACCCGTTATGAAGAAAGCCTGGAGAAACTGCGCCGAGGCGGCTGGATCATGCTGCGGGCCGGCGCGGCGGCCAATGATTTGCCGGCACTGGCGCCATTGGTGGTGGAAAATCCGGCCCGATCGTCGCGCTGCCTAGTGGTCAGCGATGATTTGACCCCGACCGCCTTGGCGGCAGAAGGCCATATGGATGCAAAGCTGCGAGCTATGATCCGGCTGGGGATCGAACCGTTGACTGCCTTGCGAATGATAACCCTCAGTCCGGCGGAGTATTTCAAGTTGCCGCGGCGCGGCGGAATTGCGCCGGGATGGCAGGCGGACATGGCCCTGGTCGATTCGCTGGAATCGTGCCAAGTTGAAAAAGTTTGGAAGAATGGCCGTTTGGTGGCGCAAAACGGTCAGCTGTGCACGACCATCAGAACGGATTTCCCGGTTGGCGAAATCTCTCCCCCGGCACCTGTCCCGGCGGCGATTCGGATTGAAATGCCGCCGGATAAACAAAAAATAAGGGCGATTGGCTGGCGAAGCGGTTCATTGCTGACGGAGTCGTTGACCGTAGCGCCCAAAGTCGAGAACAACCTAGTGGTGGCGGATCCTGGACAGGATATTGCCAAACTGGTGGTCCAGGAGCGCAACCGGAACACGGGGCGCGTGGCGGTGGGCCTTGTCCAGGGACTGGGCCTGAAATGCGGCGCATTGGGAGCTTCCGTGGCGCACGATGCGCATCCGTTCATAGTGGCCGGCGCAGAAGATGAGTCCATTCTGCGGGCGCTGACCTGGCTGCGGGAGAATGGAGGAGGATTTGTGGCCTGCCGGCAGGATCGGATTTTGGCGGCGTTGCCATTGCCGATTGCCGGCCTGATGACCGACAAGCCTCTGCCGGAAGTCGCCGCCGCCTTGCGCGAAGTCGATACGGCAGCCCTGACGCTGGGGATTACCGGCGCCCATCCCTGCATGGCCTTGTCGTTCCTGTCTTTGTCCGTGATTCCGTCGCTGAAGCTGACGGATTGGGGGTATGTGGACCTGGGCCGGGGCGGAATCCAGGAACGGTTTCGGAACTGACCGGTGAGGCGCGTGTTTGACGGATCACTCTGATGAATTTTACGAATGGAGAAGATTGGATGAATTTAAAATCGGTCGAGTATTCGCAGTTGACGATGGCCCTTCTGATGCTGCCGGAACATGCCAACCCGGTGGGAAATGTCCATGGCGGCGAAATCATGAAACTGATGGACAATACCGCCGGCGTGGTGGCGCATCGCCATGCCCGGATGCAGGTGGTCACGCTGCGGGTGGACGAACTGGAGTTCCTGCAGCCGATTCGGATCGGCAATCTGGTGATGTGTCNNGTCACGCCAAAATGACCTTTGTCGGACGGAGTTCCATGGAAGTGGCGGTGGAAGTAACCGTGGAAGATTTGACAAAGGACGAACCCGCCAAAACTGCTCTTACCGCGTATTTTACCTTTGTGGCGCTGGATGCGCAGGGACATTCTTGCCCAGCTCCGGCACTGGAACTGATTACGGAGGATGACCGGCGTTTGTTTGAGGCCGGGCGGCAGCGTTACCTGAACTACAAACAACGCAAGAATCTGATGAAACAGGAGGGATTGTCATGATGATCCCGGCGAAAAGATGGATCAGAGCGTGCTTTGTGATTCTGGTTGCCCTGCTTGCCGCCGGCTGCAGCCAGAGCCCGGCCGGCGCCAGCGTCGACGTATCTGTGGATGAGGCGCTTCGACTGTGGCAAGCCAAGGAAGCCATCCTGATTGATGTACGGACGCCGGCCGAGTATCGGGAGGGTCATATCCCGGGTGTGGCCAATATTCCGTTGGATGAGCTCGAAAAGCGGCTGGGCGAAATCCCGAAAGACAAGAAAGTGGTGCTCATTTGCCGGACCGGCAACCGGAGCGCGCAAGGAACCAAGCTCCTGCGCAGCAAAGGATTTGATAATGTATTCAACAGCACCGGCGGCATGTCGACCTGGAAGGGGCCGGTGACGAAGTGACTTCGCCGTCGAACCTGCTGCGATTGCCGGCGGAATTGCCGGCGGCTGAGGTATGCGAGCTGTTGCTTCAGCGACCTGGCATCCGTGTGGAACGGATTCTATCGACGGGACAGGCTTCGCCGCCCGGTTTCTGGTATGATCAGGCCGAGGATGAGTGGGTGGCGGTTTTGCAGGGGGAAGGCGTTTTGCAATGGGAAGACGGTCGGTTGACGGAATTGCGTTCCGGCGACTGGTTGTTGATTCCTGCCCGCCAAAAGCATCGAGTGGAACGCACCTCGGTGGATCCTCCCTGTATTTGGCTGGCTCTTTTTTCATCAAGGCAGGCATAGACTTTTGGTCACTGAAGAAAATATCGTTCGCCGTGACGGGAACGACAGGAATGTCATCGCGTGACGCCGAACCAATAACAAAATAAAGGCGATGGACAAACTAAGCCTGATTGGGAAAGGAGCAGCGGTTTGAGCTATGTAACAGGGCTGTCCTGCATTCATTGCGGGAAACATTATACAGTTGACGAGGTTGACTATTACTGTCCCGATTGCGGCTATGAAGACGGAATCCTCGATGTGGAGTACGATTATGATGCTGTGGCGAAGGAGTTGAATCCGGCGGTGCTGCGGCAGAGTCGTGCTTTTTCCATGTGGCGGTATCTGCCGTTGCTGCCGGTGGAGGATCCGACCAAAATCCAACATTTGCAGGTGGGCTGGACGCCGGTGTATGATGCCGTGCGGCTGGCGGCGGAGCTGGGAGTGGCACGACTGTTCGTGAAGGATGAAGGTCGCAATCCGACCGCTTCCTTCAAAGACCGGGCCAGTGCGATGGGCGTGGTCAAAGCGCTGGAAAAAGGCGCGGACAGCATTACCTGCGCTTCCACCGGCAATGCCGCATCCTCGTTGGCCGGATTTGCCGCGGCTGCGGGGTTGCCGGCAACGATTTTCGTACCGGAGCGGGCTCCGCAGGGGAAAGTGGCGCAATTGCTGGTGTTCGGCGCTCGGGTGTTCGCGGTGAAGGGAACCTATGATCAGGTATGGGAGTTGTGCATGGAAGCCGCTGCCGAGTTTGGCTGGTACAACCGGAATTGCGCGATCAATCCCTACCTCATTGAAGGAAAGAAGACCGTATCCATCGAGCTGATCGATCAATTGATCCAGCAATACAATGGCGAAATGCCGGACTGGGTGGTGGTATCCGTCGGTGATGGCTGTACTGTGGGCGGCGTCTGGAAAGGGCTTGTGGAAATGAACAAACTCGGGTTTCTGCCACGTCTGCCCAAGGTTCTTGGTGTGCAGGCCGCGGGTTGTCAGCCGTTTTTGACGGCCTGGAAGAATAATGCGCCGTTGCAGCCGACGGACGCCGATACGTTGGCGGATTCCATCGCGGTTGGCCACCCCCGCAACTTCCGCAAGGGCATGAAAGCCATTGTTGATTCGGGCGGGGCGTTTATCAGTGTGACCGACGAAGAAATCCTGGACTCGATCCGGACTTTGGCCCGCAAGGCGGCAGTGTTCGGTGAACCGGCCGGCGTGGCCGGCGTGGCGGGAGTGCGGAATGCCGTGAAACAGGGAGTGATTGCTGCCAATGAGACGGTGGCGCTCCTGATCACCGGCAACGGCCTGAAAGATATTCAGTCGGCGATCAAGGCGGCCGGCGCCCCAACTTATATCGAACCGGAACTGGCGGCGGTGAAGGTGGCGCTGGCCGGAGGCAGCAAGTAATCAACGGATTGTAATGGGGCAGGATTCGATGCGTGACAGGCGCCGGGATGGGTACGCTTACCAATGCCGGGCTCCTGTCCTGGCCCGAATATTTTGTTTCGCGACACAAACATCATAGTATTCTGATAGCGTGTGAAAGGAGCTGAAAAATTGGACATCAAGTTTGACGAAGTCCTGCGGCTGGCGAAACAGTATGAACCGGACATGACCCGGTTTTTGCGGGACATGATCGCGATTCCCAGTGAAAGCTGCCAGGAAGAAAAGGTGATTCTGCGGATCAAGCAAGAGATGGAAAAAGTCGGGTTTGACAAAGTCGAGATCGATCCGATGGGGAATATTTTTGGCTACATCGGCCACGGCGCACATCTGATTGCCATGGACGCCCATGTCGATACGGTCGGGGTGGGAAATCCCGAGAACTGGAAATGCGATCCCTATCAGGGCGATGAAACGGCCGAACTGATCTTTGGACGCGGCGCCAGCGACCAAGAAGGCGGCATGGCCGCGATGGTGTATGCCGGAAAAATCATCAAGGACCTCAAGCTTGAGGATGATTTTACGCTGGTGATCGTGGGGTCGGTACAGGAAGAGGACTGTGACGGTCTTTGCTGGCAGTACATCCTCAATGAGGACAAACTGCGGCCGGAATTCGTGGTCATCACCGAACCGACGGACGGCAAAATTTATCGGGGGCAGCGGGGCCGGATGGAAATAAAGGTTGCGACGAAAGGCGTAAGCTGCCATGGCTCGGCGCCGGAAAGGGGCGACAACGCCATTTATAAAATGGCGGGAATTCTTACGGAATTGCGGGCCCTGCATGAAAATCTCGTGAATCATGATTTCCTGGGGAAAGGCAGTCTGACAGTTTCGGAGATTTTCCACACTTCGCCATCCCGCTGTGCCGTGGCGGACAGCTGCTGGATATCCATCGATCGGCGGTTGACGGTCGGCGAGACCGGCGAATATGCGATCCAGCAGATCAAAAATCTGCCGGCTGTCAAGGCGGCCAATGCAGAAGTCACGATGTATCAGTACGAGCGCCCTTCCTACACTCAACTGACCTATCCCACCGAATGCTATTTCCCGACTTGGCTGATCGAAAACGAGCACCCCGTTTGCCATGCCGTGGTCGAATCCTACCAGGGCCTGTTCCAGAAGGCGCCCGCAGTCGACAAATGGACGTTTTCCACCAATGGCGTTTCCATCATGGGACGATACGGGATTCCGTGCATCGGCTTCGGACCGGGGCATGAAGATCAGGCGCATGCGCCCAATGAGCGGACCTGGAAGAAGGAACTCGTCGACTGTGCGGCGGTATATGCCGTGATCCCGTTGATCTATACCCGGAACTACGCGGCGCAAATGCCCAAAGAAACGAAAAACCTGGTCAATTCCTAACAAACATAAATTGCGGGAGGGTGTTATCATGCAAACGGTATTCCGTGGCCGGCACTTCATCAATCTGGAGGACTTCACCAAAGAAGAAGTCGATACCATGCTGGAAGTATCCTTTGACCTGAAGAAAAAATTTGCCATGGGCGTGCCCACCAACTATCTGCCGAATCAGTCCATGTTCCTGATGTTCTTTGAGCAGTCCACCCGGACCCGCAACTCCATGGAAGCCGGATTTGCCCAACTGGGGGGGCATGCGGGATTCCTGGATTCCAGCAGCATGCAGATTGCGCACGGCGAGAGCGCCAAGGACACGGCCATCATCCTGTCGCGGTTCGGCCATGCGATTGCCTGCCGTTACTGCAACTGGGGTTATGGCAACAAATATCTGAATGAAATGGCGAAATGGTCGACCAAACCCATTATGAACCTGCAGTGCGATCTTTATCATCCGTTCCAGGCTTTGGCTGATTTGATGACGATGCAGGAAAAGCTGGACAGCCTGAAACGGGTCAAAGTATCGATTATCTGGGCCTATGCTGAAAGCCACAAAAAGCCGATTTCCGTGCCGGTATCGCAACTCTTGGCCTTCCCGCGCTATGGCATGGACGTGTGGCTGGCGCATCCCAAAGGCTGGGAACTGCCGGACTGGGTTATTGAACAGGCCAAAGCCAATGCCGCAAAATTCGGCGGATCGGTTACGGTCACCAATGATGAGGCGGCCGCCTATGAAGGCGCCCAAATCGTGATCCCGAAAAACTGGGGCAACTGGGTTACGGACCAGACCGGGGTCGCCGCGGCCGGCGCCGTTAAAGTCGTCGATGAAAAATTGATGGCGCAGCGTTCCTGGAAATGCACGGAAGCCAAGATGGCGACCGCGGATAAAGACGTGCTGTACATGCATGCCTTGCCGGCGGATCGAAACAATGAAGTGGAAGAGTCGGTCATCGACGGTCCGCATTCGATCGTGTTCGATGAAGCGGAAAATCGCCTGCATACCGCCAAGGCCGTGATGACATTGTTGATGGGTGGAAGATAGACTTTTACACTTTGACAAAAAAAGCTTGCATTTTGATGAAAAACATGGTAAATTTTCATTCGTGAAGCACAAAAAATAGATCTGAATGGATCATTTTTGATGAAACTACATGAAGATATAATCCATCTCATCATATGTGAGCGTAAATGAATGGCAAAGGAGCCTGATGCATTTTTTGGATGCGTGGGCTCTTTTTTCTTTATTGTAATTAAAAAACTAACAGAAAGAAGGTATGGAGGATGAAAAACATGAAGAAATCCCTGATCCTGTTGCTCGGCCTATTGTTGTTGGCGTTGGCGGCCGCCGGCTGTGGCGGAACTCCGGCAAAACCGGAGGCGAAAAAAGATGCCAAACCGGCGACCAGCCGGATTGATCAGATCAAGAAAAGCGGCAAATTAATTCTTGCTACCGGCAACTATCGCCCTTTTGAATATCATGATGAAAAAACGAACAAAGTAATCGGTTACGACATTGATGTGGCGGAAGCCATTGCCAAAAAGATCGGCGTTCCTCTGGAAGTTAAGGAAATGCAATTCACCGGCCTGATCCCGACTTTGCAGAACGGACAGGCGGACCTGGTCATTGCCGCCATGTATATTACGCCGGCGCGCCGGGAAGTTGTTGACTTCGCCGACCCGTACATGGACACTGGGATGGTTGTCGCCGTGCGCAAGGAGAACACGGATATCAAAGGCCCCAATGATCTGAACGGTAAGGTGGTCGGCGTAAAAACCGGCGCAACCAGCGAAAAAGTGGCGCAGGAACTGAATGAAAAAGGTGCCAAAATCACGATCAAGAGCTACAAGGAAACAGTCGATTATCTGCTGGATCTGCAAAACGGCCGCCTTGACGCCGCCATCAATGATCTGCTCAACCAGCTTGAATACAACAAAGCGAATCCGAACGTCAAGGTTGTCGGCGAACCGTTCACCAAGGCCCAGCTGGGGATCGCGGTGAAAAAAGGCGACAAGGAATTGCTGGATCTCATCAATACCGTGCTGAAAGAGCTGAAGCAGAGTGGGGAAGCTGAAAAGCTCTACAAGAAGTGGTTGATCGGCACAAAATAAAACGGGGCGGAAGAGGGAAGAACCATGAACCTAGATTATTCGGTGGTATTTGCTAAAATTCCGATATTGCTGGAAGGGTGCTGGGTCACCCTCCAGATTTCCTTCTTCGCGCTCTTGTTGGGAATGGTGTTCGGCATAGCGGGTGCGCTGTGCCGAATTTCTTCCAACAAGGTTTTAAACTCCGGCGCTTTTTTTTATGTTTGGGTGATTCGGGGCACTCCGGTCATGGTACAGCTGTTTATCTTGTACTTTGGCCTGCCGCAACTGGGGATCAGATTGCCGAGTATGGTCGCGGGCGTGCTGGGACTGGCGATCAACACCGGCGCCTATATCACGGAAATCATCCGGGCCGGCATTCAGGCGGTTGACCGCGGACAGATGGAGGCGGCCCTTTCGCTCGGCATGAGTTACCGGCAGGCCATGCGGCGCATAATCGGCCCGCAGGCAGTCAAGTTCTGTATTCCGCCGTTGGTCAATCAGTTCATCATGACGCTGAAGAATTCGTCCATCGCGTCCCTGGTGACCATCACCGAATTGTTCCGGACCGGCGAACAGATCATCTATACGACCTTCCGCAGTTTTGAGGTGTATACCGCTGTCGCGGTATTTTACCTGATCATGAACTCCGTGTTCATGGTAATCGCCGACAAGCTGGAAAGGAGAATGGCGCGACAATGAGCTGTATCGTCGAAATGAAGCATGTCTTCAAGTCGTTTGGCGCGGTGGAAGTACTGAAGGATTTCAATCTGCAGTTGACGGAGGGCGAAAAAGTCGTTATCATCGGTCCCAGCGGCTCCGGCAAGAGCACAGTACTTCGCTGCATCAACCGACTGGAAACGATCCAGGCCGGGACGATCTGTTTCGAAGGCCAGGAAATCAATGATCAATCCAACCTATGCGCCTTGCGGACCCATATCGGTATGGTGTTTCAACGATTCAACCTGTTCCCTCACAAGACGACGCTAGAAAATATCATGGAGGCGCCGTTGATTGTGAAAAAAATGTCGCCGGCCGAGGCGGAAAAGATTGCGGTGGAATTATTGGCGCGTGTAGGACTGGCCGACAAGCGGGACAGTTATCCAAGGGAACTCTCCGGGGGGCAGCAGCAGCGGGTAGCAATTGCCAGAGCTTTGGCCATGAACCCCAAAATCATGCTGTTTGATGAGCCAACTTCAGCGTTGGACCCGGAATTGGTCGGCGAAGTGCTGGGTGTTATGAAGGATTTGGCGCGCGAAGGCATGACGATGGTCGTTGTAACCCATGAAATGGCGTTTGCCCGGGAAGTGGCAGACCGAGTCATTTTTATGGACCAGGGCATCATTATGGAAGAAGGAACGCCGGCGAAAATTTTTGAAGCACCGACCCAGGAGCGAACCCAGATATTTTTAAAACGGATTCGTCATTAATAGGACAACGGCGTGAATGGAACTTATGCAATTTATAGTTGGATATCACCGGAAACCGTGGTCCAGGGATAGGGGTAACTTGTAATGGAGAAAATATTGATTCAAGGCGCATCCATCGTTGATGGCAGCGGTAAGAAGTCTTTTGTCGCCGATGTTGCGGTTGTCGGCGACTTTATTGCGGAGATCGGCCGGATTCCTCCCGTCAGCGATTGTTTCTCGCGGGTCATTGACGCGCAGGGGTTGACGTTGACGCCCGGATTCATCGATATGCACAGCCACTCGGATTTATTGCAGTTGGTGAAGCCGGAAGCATCCGCCAAGATCCGGCAGGGCATCACGACGGAATTGTTCGGCCAGGATGGCCTGGGATTGGCGCCATTGCCAGAGGGGCAGGTGGACCTGTATCGCCGCCAGGTATCGGGATTATTGGGCGATCCCGATCTCGAATGGTCTTGGCGAACGTTGCCCGAATATTTGGCACGTCTGGAGAAAGCGGGAACAGCCACCAACCTGGCCGTTTTATTGAGCCACGGTCCTTTGCGCATGACGGTCGCCGGCATGGAGGAACGAGCCTTGACGCCGTCCGAATTGCAGCGAATGTGTGAACTGACGGCGACCGGGTTGGCGGATGGCGCGTTTGGCCTGTCGACAGGCCTGATTTATCCTCCCTGCATTTTTGCCGATACAGCCGAACTGACGGCGCTTACAGCGATAGTTGCCAAGAGCGCCGGCATTTTTGTGGTTCATGTCCGTAACGAGCGGGGATTGGTCAAGGAATCGATCGGCGAAATTTTTGACATCGCTCGTAAGACAGGCGTGAATCCCCACATTTCACACCTGAAGGTGATTGGCCGGGAAAATTGGGGAACATCCGGCGACATTCTCGCTCTGTTTGACTCGGCCATGCGAGAAGGACTGGACGTTTCTTTCGATCAATATCCCTATCCGGCCGGCAGTACGATGCTCAGCGCCCTTGTTCCCTCGCATGCACATGCCGGCGGGCCGGAGCAGTTGGCGGACCGGCTACGGAACCCGGAAATGAGGGCGCAACTGGCACGGGAAATGGCGGAAGGGCTGCCTGGATGGGAGAATATCTGTACGGCGGCCGGCTGGGACTCCATTTATGTTACCGGGATAGACGGCGGCCCCAATAAAAAATGGGAAGAACGATCTTTGGCCGATATCGCGGTGGCATTGGGGAAAACACCGCAGGATGTGGTGTTTGATTTATTGCTGGAGGAAAACTTTCAGGTTTCGATGGTCAATTTCAGCATGTCGGAAGGTGATGTCGCTAATATATTGCGGCATGGTTGCGGTATGTTGGGAACGGACGGATTGCTTCCCGGCAAGCCGCATCCCCGCGCCTATGCGTCTACGGCCCGGATTCTGGCCAAATATGTCCGGGACGAAAATGTGCTGTCACTCGAAGAGGCGGTGGCGCGGATGACGGGGAGACCGGCCCGACGGCTGGGCTTGGCGGATCGCGGCCGTATTGGAATCGGCGCGAAAGCGGATCTGGTTTTGCTGGATATGACGCGGATTGCCGAAGGCAATTCCTTCGTCGATACTTGCCGTCATCCTCGGGGAATTGAATATGTTTTTGTCAACGGGGTTCCGGCGGTGGATCACGGCGGCGAAACCGGCGCCTTACCCGGCCGGGTCCTGCGAAAAGGGAAACGGTAGCAGTGTGTGGAATTTGTACAAAGCGACGCTGGCCAGAGGAATATGGAATCCGGCACGGCGCCTGCTGGACAAGGAGGGAAGGCCTTGGAGAGACAAGCAGTGTCTGCGCCGATTGCGGCGGTTGACGAGCAGGGNNGGCGACGAAGGGGCGATGGCGTCGGAAGTCCGGCAGACGATGTTGGCGTTGGGCTACCACCGCGCATGGATCGATTCCTTCGGCAATGTGATCGGCGAGATCCGGGGAAATCTGCCCGGGCCGTCGATTCTATTCGATGGCCATATCGACACGGTTGAAGTCACGGATGCCGCGGACTGGGAAGTTCCGCCGTTTGACGGATTGGTCCGGGAGGGCCGCATCTATGGCCGAGGCGCCAGTGACATGAAATCCGCCCTGGCCGCCATGATTTTCGGACTGGCGCCGTTGGCCGCCCGCCCGGATAAACTGGCGGGATCGGTCTACGTTTCCGGAACGGTTTGCGAGGAGACCTTTGAAGGACTGGGCCTGTCGAAAGTAGTGGGACAGGTGAAGCCCGATTTTGTGGTGATTGGCGAAGCTTCGGCATTGAACCTGAAACGGGGCCAACGCGGGCGTGCGGAGATTGTCCTGACTACGGCCGGTAAAGCCGCGCATTCCTCCAATCCAGCCGTCGGCAAGAACGCGGTTTACATGATGATGGAACTGGTTAGCCGAATCCGGCGCCTGCCCGTGGCGCAGGATGAGTTTTTGGGCGAGGGGATTCTGGAGCTGACCGATATCTTGTCATCGCCTTATCCGGGGGCTTCGGTCGTGCCCAGCCGATGCCGGGCCACCTTGGACCGGCGTCTGTTGGTCGGGGAAACGCCGTCGGCGGTGTTGACGCCTTTACAACAGTGCGTGCGGGACTTGCAGAGTGAAGATCCGGAGTTCGCGGCGAAAGTTCAGATTGCCGAAGCAAGCCAGACTTGCCATACCGGCGCGGTGATGAGCGGGGAACGGTTTTTCCCGGCCTGGGTGTTGCCGCCGGAACACCCGCTGGTTGCCGGGGCCTTGGCGGCGCTGCAACAGGCGGGTCTTGCGCCGGCAGTCACAAAATACAGCTTCTGCACAAACGGCAGCTATTCGGCCGGCGTCGCGGGAATTCCGACCATTGGCTTCGGACCGGGCGCGGAAGACGGCGCGCATGTGCGAAATGAAAGCATCGAAATCGCCCAGGTGAATCAGGCGGCGGTCGGCTATCAGGCGATTGCCGCAAAGTTCTTGTGCATATAGGCGGAAAGAAGAACTGGAGGGAAGAGGAATGAGCAAAATTCCATTTGGGCCTACGTATGACGAAATGTTGCATCCGGAGAAGATCGCACCGGCCATTCGGGAACAAGCCCTGAAACAGTTGCGTGAAAATGAGCTTGACCCCATCAACTTGTTCAATATTACCTGGAAGGATGAACACAACCAAGTTCGCAAAATCGTTCTGCCACCGGCGCTCACCGGTGTGGACGCCAATATCGTGGTTATGCTGGGGTGCGGCTTTCCTTCCGGCTCGCACAAAGTGGGGCCGGCTTACAGCACTCTGATCGAAGGCTTGGTGGACGGGGAGATTACTCCGGAACACACGATTCTGGGACCTTCCACCGGGAATTTTGGAATCGGCACCGCCTACATCTCTAATTTGCTGGGTCTGAAGGCCGTCGTTATCATGCCGGACAACATGAGTAAAGAACGGTATGAGCGGATTCGTAAATATGGTGGTGAACTGGAATTAACCCCCGGTTCCGAATCCGACGTCATCCTGACTCTGGAACGAACGCATGAGATGATGAAAAACCCGAAAAACAAGGCTCTGGCCCAGTTCGAACTGATGCCGAACTATCGTTTCCACCGTCATATCACCGGCAACAGCGCCATTGAAGCCGTCAAAGGCATCGGCAATGGCCGGATCGCCGGGTTCACTTCGGCGCCCGGATCGGCGGGGACGCTGGCGGCCGGCGATCAGATCAAAGTCGCTTTTCCGGAAGCGAAAGTGGCCGCCCTGGAACCTTACGAGTGCTCGACGTTGGCCAATGGCGGACGCGGTCAGCACCGCATCGAGGGAATCGGCGACAAGATGTGCACATTGATTCATAATGTGCTGACCACGGATTTCATTATTTTGATCGAGGATGAAGAGACCGTGCAGGGTCTCAAGGTTTTTCATGACGGGACGGATGTGTTGCTGAAAATGGGCGTGGATCCGGAACTGGCCAAAGTGTTGACCTATGCGGTGGGGCCGTCGGGCATCTGCAACATCATCGGCGCCATCAAACTGGCCAAGCATATGCGATTCGGACCCGGCGACAACGTAGTGACTATTGCGACCGACGGGTTTGATCGCTACGATTCGGTGCTGGCGGACCTGAATCATCGTTATCTGGAGCTGACGGACACCGTTTTGAACCGCTGGACCCAGGATATTTTTATCCGGGCCTCGGAAGAAAACGTGTTTGATGCCCGCCGCAGCGATGCCAAGGAACGCCTGTTCCGTCAGAAAGAGTCCGATTGGCTGAAATTCGGTTATACGCAGGAGTACCTCGACGGCATGAAAGAACAGGGATTCTGGGACGCCGAATACGCAAAAATCGAACCCTACAATGCCAAAATACTGGCGCAGCGCGGAAAATAAAATAGCCGGCTGATTTTCGGAGCGGGTGAACCACCATGGTTTCACCCGCTCCGCATTTTCTGAAAAGGGTTTTGTTCGTCGCAACCCGAATTGTACTGATAACGTTTAATCTTTTTGATTTGGACGGAAAGGCAGGAGAACTTTTCAATGTTCAAGAACTTTGGAGCGCCGCTTGACGGCCGATTGGTCGATTTGCGCCAAGTGCCGGACGAAGTGTTCGCCGGAAAAATCATGGGGGATGGATTTGCAATCGATCCTGTCAATGGCGAAGTCGTTTCGCCGCTGAACGGAACCGTTACCAGTTTTATGGCGGACACGCGCCATGCTGTCGGCATCACTTCCGACGAAGGGCTGGAAGTGTTGATCCATATCGGCATCGATACCGTAAAGCTGGCGGGAGACGGATTCGTCGGGTTGGTCGGCCAGAACGAGAAGGTTTTGGCGGGTCAGCCGCTGCTGAAAGTTGATTTGGAAAGAATTCGGGACAAAGTCCCATCCCTGGTGTCACCCATAGTTTTCACGAACTTGCCGGCCGGCCGCGCCGTGTATGTTCAGGCGGGTCGGACGATCCGGCGGGGGGAACAGGGGTTTTTTGATATACGTTGAGGTGGAGGGAACGTCATTCATGGTTCAACAGGAAATGACCGTAACCAGCCCGACCGGTTTTCATGCCCGGCCGGCGGCTCAGCTGGTGGCGGTTGCCGCCAAGTGCAAATCGAGCGTGTCGATTTTGTTCGCGGGAAAAACGATCAATGCCAAGAGCATTTTACACGTGTTGGGCGGGGGAATTTCTAGGGGAGCACAGATTGTTGTGATGGCCGACGGCGAAGATGAGCAGGCGGCGTTGGCGGCCGTTTGCCGGGCCATCGAAAATTTGCCGGAGTAGCGGAAAGCGGGTGAGCGGGTGATCTATAAAGGAATTGGAGCGGCTACCGGCTTTGCTGTCGCCAACTGTCGGATCATCCGGCCGGCACCGGAACCGATGGCTGCGGAGCAGCCGATTGCGCCGGAGCAGGTGGAAATGGAATTGCACCGTTTTCATGACGCCGTGGCGCAGGCCGTCAAACAATTGGAATCCATTTTGCAGCGGGCTCGGCAACGCGGCGACACAATCCGGACGGAAATTATGGAAGCGCAGTTGCTGATGCTGACAGACCCGACCATTGAAGACGAAGTCCGGGAGAAAATTTCCACGCGTTATTTTTCCGCCGCGCGGGCGGTACAGGAAACGATTGCGGAACAAGCGGAAATTTTGGCGGGGCTGGAAGATCCTTACCTACGGGAGCGGTCAGCCGATGTCCGCGATATCGGCATGCGGCTGCTGGCCGTTCTGCAAGGGACTCCGTTGCTGGATTTGTCGGCTTTGACGGATGAGGTGATTTTGGTTGGTCATGAAATCACAACGTCGCAAATGGCCGCGCTGGACACTGTAAACGTAAAGGGAATTGTCGCCGAGGTCGGCGGGAAAACTTCCCACACTGCCATTTTGGCCCAAAACATCGGAATTCCCGCGGTGATGGCCTGCGAGGGGCTTCTGGGGTCGATCCGGGATGGCGACCGGTTGGCTTTGGACGGTGATAAAGGGATTGTGGAGACTGCTATCAATGAAAGCCGCTTTCGGGAAATCAAGTATGAACTGATCCGTCGCGCTGAGCTGCGGGATGCCCTGGAGAGATTGGCAGATGTGCCGACGCGGACAAAGGACGGTTTCCGGGTGCGTTTGCTGGCAAACATCATTGATCCGGCCGGCGCTGACAAAGCATTACAGGTCGGTGCGGACGGTATCGGCCTGTACCGGACTGAATTTCTGTTTGTGAACAGAAAGACGGCGCCGACCGAGGAGGAGCAGTACGAAGCCTATGCGGCTGTAGTCCGGACCATGAGAAGCAGACCGGTTGTTATCCGGACGTTGGACGTTGGCGGCGATAAAGAGCTATCCTATTTGAACCTGCCCAAGGAAAGCAATCCGTTTTTGGGCTGTCGGGCGATCCGGGTTTGTTTACGGGACCCCGTCTTGTTCATGACGCAGCTGCGGGCGATTTTGCGGGCTGGTGTTCACGGACAGGCCCTGATTTTGTATCCGATGATCGCTTCGCTCGATGAAGTAAGGACCGCCAATCGTCTGCTGGCTGAGGCGAAAGAAGCCTTGCGGGCTGAAGGAGTTGCCTACGACCCCAACATGAAATCGGGGATCATGGTGGAGGTCCCCTCGGCAGCCGTCACAGCGGATTTATTGATTCGGGAAACCGATTTTTTCAGCATCGGCAGCAATGATCTGACGCAGTATACTTTGGCGGTCGACCGGTTGAACGAAAAGATCAGTTCGCTGTATAATCCGTTCCAACCTGGTGTGCTGAGATTGATTCGAACCGCCATCGATGCCGCCCACCGCGCCGGCAATGGCAAGTTCACCGGGATGTGCGGCGAAATGGCCGCTGATCCGACGGGTGCGCTGTTGCTGCTGGGATTGGGCTTGTCGGAATTCAGCGTAAACCCGTCTGAACTTCTGAAAGTCAAGAAAATCATCACTTCGGTCAGTCGCGCCTATGCGCAGGAGGCGGCGAACCAAGCGATGCAACTGGGGACGGCCGATGAAGTCCATGCATTTTTGAAAGCAGCGATTCCTGCAGAACTGCAGGTATACTTGTGACAAATTAATGCTAAATTTGTGGATAATGTGGATAAAATTGTGGATAAGTGTGTGAATTTCTTGTGGGAGGGACACAATTTACCGGGAATAAACAGCAAGGAAGGCGTAGTTGGATGCAGGAAAACCAGGTAACGATGGAAGAGCTGGTCGCGCGGCTGGAACGGCTGCCGCTATCAGGGGTCCATAAGAAAATTTTTTCGTTGACGGCGGTGGGATATCTATTTGATGCGTTTGACATCGCCCTGCTCAGCTTCATTATGCCGGCTCTGGCAAAAGAATTGGGATTATCGCCGGTGCAGATCGGCATAGCGTTCAGCGTTTCTTTTCTGGGGATGTTTGTTGGTGCGTTGACCGGCGGGATGATCGCGGATCAGTTGGGCCGGCTGAAGGTATTTAAAATTACGTTGCTGCTATTTTCTGTCGGGACGGCTGCGACGGGTTTTATTCACAGTTATGAAGCGCTGTTGGTCATGCGTTTTTTCACCGGATTGGGACTGGGCGGAGAACAGCCGGTAGTGTTCACCTATGTCAGCGAAATGATGCCGAGCGAGTATCGTGGTCGCTTGAATGGGCTGGCCGAGGCTTTATGGGGCGGCGGAATGTTGTTGGCGGCGGGAGTCGCTTTTTTCCTTGTTCCGGCGTTTGGTTGGCGCAGCGCTTTCTTCGCCGGTGTGGCACCGGCTTTTCTGGTGTGGTTTTTGCGCCGGGACATTCCGGAATCTCCCCGCTGGTTTATGATCCAAAATCAGCCGGAAAAGGCCGCAACACAGGTTCGGCTGATGGAACAAAAAATTGAGCTGGAGTTGGGTACCCCCCTGCCGCCAGCTCGGCCCATGTCCAAAATCAGCTTGCAGACCGGCAACAAATTCGGTATCTTGTTCCGTCCGTTATACGCCAAACGAACCGTGATGCTCTGGATATTGTGGTTTTGTCTCATGTTCGGGTATTGGGGATTGAACACCTGGCTGCCCACCTTGTTGAAACAGGCGGGATATTCCATGTACGCTTCCATCGGGTATGTCTTTNNCTTCGTCATGAACTTGGCGTGGATTCCCAGCGGCATTCTGGGGTCGTATCTGGCCGATAAGATCGGCCGCAAGACGCCGATCGCCGTATATCTAATCCTGGCCGGTATCACCAGTCTGTTCTATGGCTGGGCATTGGCGGAAAAATTGCCGGTAGAGATCATGCTGGGCTGTGGAACATTGGCCGTTTTGTTCATGGCTGGTGCTTATTCGATCGTATATGCCTATACTCCGGAAAATTATCCGACGGAAGTACGTGGAACCGGCACTGGCCTGGCCAATTCCTGGGGCCGGATTGGAGCCATGTTGGCGCCTACGGCGGTGGGCTTTCTTTATCCCTTGATCGGTTTGTATCTGACATTGTCGATTGTGGCGATTGGATTTGTGCTGGCCGGCCTGGCGGTCGCGTTGTTGGGCGTTGAAACCCGGGGAAAAAATCTCGAAGCGATTTCCGATGATCGGGGATAGTGATTTGTTTGCGGGGAATGCGATACGTTCCGATTCCGTTTTGGCAGGACCTGGCGGTTCTTTGTCGAATAAATGAACCAGTATTAATGGTCTGACATTCTTTTGATACTTCGAATTGCCTTGGGCTGATGAGATTCGGAATAGCATGGGGAGGTTGTCCGGATGAGCACCAAGTGGGCACTCAGAAAATTCGTGGCACCGGAGTTTTTGTTCGGAGAAGGCGCGATTGATCTGGCGGGGCGTTATGCCCGTAATCTTGGCGGCAAGAAAGTGCTGCTGGTGACCGACCCCGGTGTTAATGCCTCCGGCTGGGCGAATCGCGTGACCGACAGTCTCAGGNNATCTCAGGCACTCGGACCTTCCCTATGTCATTTTTGATGCTGTTACAGAAAACCCTAAAAGCGCTGAGGTCCGGGCCGGTGCGCGATTGTATGAAACCGCCGGCTGCAATCTGATTGTCGCCGTCGGCGGCGGCAGTCCGATGGACTGCGCCAAGGCGATCGGCATAGTGGCCAGCCATGACCGCGACATCGAAGAATTCGAGGGCGTGGACATGGTGGAGTATCCGATCCCGCCGCTGATTTGCGTACCGACGACCGCTGGCAGCTCTGCCGATGTATCCCAGTTTGCAATCATCGCCGACACCAACCGACGCACCAAGATGGCAATTGTCAGCAAAGCGGTCGTGCCGGATGCGGCGTTGATCGACCCGCAGACGCTGACGACTCTGACGCCGTATCAGGTTGCCTGTACGGGAATGGATGCCCTGACTCATGCGATTGAAGCCTATGTGTCTACGGCGCATTCCCCAATTACCGACCTGCATGCCCTCGAAGCGATCCGCCTGATAACAGCCAATCTGCCTGGCGCAGTGGAGTCTCCTTCCTCCCTTGACTATCAGGGCGCCATGATGCTGGCCAGTTTGGAAGCCGGCCTGGCCTTTTCCAATGCGATTTTGGGAGCGGTACATGCGATGGCGCATAGCATGGGAGGATATCTGGATTTGCCACATGGCGAATGCAACGCCATTTTGTTGACTGGAGTGGTTGCCTTCAATTATGCGGCCTGCCCGGAACGATATGATCGCATCGCCGAAACCATGGGGTTGGACTTGTCGGGACTGACTGCATCAGCCCGTGCGGAGCTGTTGGTGGAAAAAATAGCATCCTTGCGGGAACAGGTCGGGATTTTGCCCACCGTCGGGCGCTTGGGCGTTAAAAAAAATGACATCCCGCGTCTGGCGGAATTTGCGATGCAGGACGCCTGCATGGCGACAAATCCCGCAGCCATGAACAAACGGGAGATTGAGATGATTTATGAAGCGGTCCTCTGACAAACAGCCGGATTTTCTCCGGGAAAAACTGATTGGCCTTGGCGAACATTCCATTCGGAAAAATTATTACCCCGAATTGCAGAAGCGACTGGCGGAGCTGGAAACGTTCCACAGATTGCTGGATAAAGTAAACGATGGAATCCTGATGGTGCGTTTGCCCTCGGGCGCCATTGTGGATGCCAATGAGTCAGCTTGCGCGATTCTGGGGTTTTCCCGTGACAAATTGTTTGAATCGAAGCTGAGTGAATTATTTCCAACTGCCGGATCTGTTTTACAACAATTGCACGCGATTGACGCGCAAACTGGCCGGCGGCAGGAATTTTCCATGGAGTATCGACGTAGCAACGGCTCGCGGGTTCCGGTCGAAGGGTCCATTGATGTTGTGTTTTTGGGCGAAGATATGTTTGCTGTGGCGATTCTGCGTGATGTATCCGAACGCAAGCGGGCGGATGCCATGCTGCAACATGTGAGTACGCATGACGCACTGACTGGTCTGTACAATCGTACCTTCCTGGAGTTTGAATTCCAGCGGCGGCGTGGTTCCATGCCTGTTCCCTGCGCCCTGATCGCCTGCGACATCGACGGTCTGCAGATGATCAATGAAACACTTGGACACGCCGCCGGTGATCAACGACTGGTAATGACGGGAGTATTGTTGAGCGAATTACTCACGGCGGGTGATATCTTGTCCCGGGTGGGCGGCGATGAATTCGCTTTTGTTCGGCCCGGCGCCGATCGTCGGCAGGCCGAAAAGCTGTGCCGACAATTGCGGGAGTCGGTGGAAGCCTATAATGCGAGCAACAAGGATATTTTTCTCAGTCTTTCCATCGGTTATGCGGTGGCGGAGGAAAAGCCGCTGGAACTGGCGACACTTCTTCGCGACGCCGACAATCAGGTCCGCCGTGAAAAACTGCTTCGTTCCCAAAGCACGCGCAGCGGAATTGTAAATACCGTGATGACGTTGTTAGAGGCACGTGATTTTATTACCGAAGGCCATGCGGAAAGGCTGGAAATATTGGTCAGCGGCTTGGCGGATGAACTCGGCTTTGATGCGAGCCAGCAGGATGACATGAAATTGTTTGCAAAATTTCATGACATCGGCAAAGTTGGCATTAGTGACGCCATTCTGTTTAAACCGGCCGCCCTGAATGAAGCGGAACGGGAAGAGATGCGGCGGCACAGCGAGATCGGTTATCGGATCGCCCTATCGTCGGTGGATTTGTTGCATATCGCGGAATGGATTCTGCGTCACCATGAATGGTGGGACGGAAGCGGTTATCCGATCGGGCTGGCCGGGACGGATATCCCCGTGGAATGCCGGATCCTTTCGATTGCCGACGCCTATGACGCCATGACCAGCGACCGTCCCTACCGCAAGGCGATGTCCGCTGCAAAGGCGATGGACGAGTTGCGCAAATTTGCGGGAATCCAGTTCGATCCGGAACTTTTGGAGCCTTTTTGCCGGGTGTTGCGTCGACAGGACTTGTTGCCGGATGAAGATAAGCCATAGCAACTTTTACTTTTGATGTGGAGGAATCAGGAAATGCGCTGGATTGCAATCTTGCTGGTGTTTGTGTTTGCGGTTGCCGCGCCCGTGTCGGCCTTTGCCGGAACGATGGCGGATTATCTGGAGGCAAGAAAAATATATATAGCGGCGGCAGCCTGTATGGCGGCTTACAACAGCCGGCCGGGCAGCCTGGCGGTGGCGGCGTTCGAGCAGGAAGGCTGGCGTATCGAACCATTCAAGCATGTCAGCGAAAAGGCAGATGTAAAATACATGCTGGCGTGGGAAACAAGCTCTACCGCGGAACAGGATTCGTATCTGTTGGCCGTGGCCGGGACGGAAAGCGTCCGGGATGCAAAACTCGATCTGCGGACCCGAAAAGTCTACTTTGCCGGCAAGACATTGACGGAATTCGCCGACAACGCTGCCCGCAAAGATTTGTCGCCGGATGTGCCGCGAGTACACGAAGGATTCAATCAGGCGACGCAATTGCTTTTGGAAGCGGAATCCGCCCAATCCAATGATGCCCAGTCCGGTACGTTACGTCGGTTATCCAATATATTGAAAGAGGATACACAGGATAAGGTGTATCTGGTCGGCCACAGCCTGGGTGGAGCCGTGGTCACCTTGGCGGCGGCCCGATTGCTGGACATGGGGGTGCGACCGGAACAGATTGAAGTGATTACATTCGGCGCTCCGGCCGTGGGCAACGAGGCTTTCGCCGCCCAGTACGACGGCAGAGTCGCCATAACCCGCTTCGTGATGGACAGCGACCCGGTGCCGAACGCCTTGCGACGAGTATTTGGCGGATATCGGCATATTGGGCGGGAAGTGGTCTGGAAAACACCGGACACGCTCAAACAATATTTTGGGCATGATGTTCCTGTCTATGTGGATATGTCCTTGCGCAACTTCTACCCGAAGCGGCGGACGGCCATGAACGAGGGAATTGTCAGCCCCTCGGAATATCAGGCGGGCAAACCCCGTCTTTACATCGCCCCGATCAAAAATGGGCTGCCGCCGGCTTTGAAAAACGAATTTCCGTTTATGCAGGAAGCCTTGTGGGAAGAATACGAACGGATGTCGGCAGGAAATATCGTGGATCGGGTGGAATCCGCCCCGGCCGCTTATTTCGAAAAAGCAGCCAAGGCGGGCTGTACGTTGTTGGTTGTGCCGGAGATACAGGCTGTTCGCGTGCGTGAGGCAAATTCCTACTATGTTTCTTTGAATCAGACAGTTTTTCGGGTGAGTGACGGGACGACGGTTCAGGCGGGGATGTTTGGCAGCAATACCAAGGAATTGACCCCGCTGGACGCCTTGATTCATGGCGCGAAAACAATGAACAAGGAAAGTGAAGCCTGGCTGAAATCCGGTCTGCCGGCGGGAGAACAAGCAGAGTAGAACGAAAGGAACGGCAAGGGTTTGGACAACAACGGTAGGAAACGAGTTTCTGCTTATCGGGTGGGCTTTTTGGGTCCGCAAGGAACCTATAGTCACGAAGTGGCTTTGCGGCTGTTTGACGATACTGCCCTGTTACAGCCGTATATCTCGATTGACACAGCCATCCGGGCCGTGGCGTCGGGCGAGATCGCCGAATGTGTCGTCCCGATTGAAAATTCTTTGGAAGGATCGGTCAATGTTACGCTGGATACTCTGGCGCACGATGTGGAATTATTGATTTCACGGGAAATTGTGATGCCGGTCCGGCACAATTTATTGGCCCGGGAGGTCGGTCGCAGCGTGCGTCGGATCTTATCGCATCCCCAGGCGCTGGCGCAATGCCGGCGAACCTTGAATCGTCTGTATCCCCAGGCAGAGTCCTTGCCGGTGGACAGCACCGCCGAGGCCGCCCGCCGGGTTGCTCAGGGTGAATCCGGACTTGCCGCTATCGGCAGTCGGAATGCGGCTGCGTTGTACGGGCTGGAGATCATTGCGGCGGATATTCAGGATACCGCCAGCAATTGCACCCGCTTTGTCACGCTCAGGGTGCGGGCGGCCGATTCCGGCCTTGCCGGTCCCTGGAAGACATCAATTGTCTGCCAGATCGACGGGTCCAAGCCCGGTAGCCTGTACCGCATTTTGGCCGAGTTTGCCGAGCGGGACGTAAACCTGACTAAGATTGAATCCCGGCCGGCCCGAACCGGCCTGGGCGATTACCTGTTTTTTTTGGATATGGAAGGCGGCATTGGTGAGCCCCGGATTCGCCAGGCGTTGACGGCCGTGGAAAAACAGAGCCGTTGGTTCAAAAACCTGGGTTCTTATGTGGTGGTCGCCTGGGAGGCCTGACTGAAGGAAACGCGAGAGGATGGGATGATGAGGCTTGGCAAAGGGGCGGGCAGGAATTTATCTGTTAATGTTGTTGGCACCGCTATTCTGGGGCGGCGCCTTCGGCTCGACGAAACATGTGCTGACAGAGTTGCCGCCGCTGACCATAGCGGCTGTTCGTTTTTTATGCGCGGGGATGTTGATGACGCTGTGGGCGTACTGGAGGGGTGAGTGGGACTGGCTGGCGGTCAGGAATTCCTGGCTGGGACTTCTGGGGCTCGGCATCGTTGGGATATTCGGCTATAACGCCTTATTCAATATTGGCATGCAGTATACGTCGGCCATTAACGGAGCATTGGTCATTGTCGTCAATCCAGTGACGACGTCCCTGGTCGCCGTTTTATTTCTTGGCGAGCACTGGAGCTTCCGTCAGGGACTGGGGGCGTCATTGTCCTTTCTGGGAGTTTTGACGGTTATTACCCAGGGCGATTTATCCACATTGTTTTCGCTTTCCCTGAACAAAGGCGACTTGATACTGCTGGCAGCGGTGCTGACCTGGACCAGTTACGCCAGTCTTGGAAAAATCGTCATGCGCCGCATTTCGCCAACGCTGGCGACCGCCGTTTCCATGGTTGTCGGCGGATTTTTGCTGCTGCTGGCATCCCTGCCGGAACGGGGCTGGGCAAAATTGCCGGGGATTTCATGGCAAGTTGCGGCGGAACTTGCCTATCTGGCGATATTCGCTTCCTTTATCGCCTTTCTGGTTTTCAATGTTGGGGTGCGCGAAATAGGCGCCGGCAAGGCCAGCGCCTATATCAATCTGATGCCGGTCGCTGCGGTATTGATCGCGGCGTTGCTTTACGGCGAAGTCGTGACTCGGGCTCACGTCATCGGCATGTTGTTTGTCATGACCGGCGTGCTGTTGACAACACGGGGTTCCATCGGCACGAAAAAATAAGGTCCGGGATTGCCTCCGGCCTATAGAAACGGGGATGGAATAAAGAATGGCGGGATTAGGTTTTTTTTCCCGGACAGAACTGTTGATTGGCGCGCCGGCCCTCGAGAAATTGGCGGCAAGCCATGTAATGGTCTTCGGGATCGGCGGCGTGGGCAGCTTTGTGGTGGAAGGATTGGTCCGAGCTGGTGTGGGAAAATTGACTTTGGTGGATGACGACAGCATCTGCCTGACCAATATCAATCGGCAATTGCCGGCAACGACCCGGACGATCGGTCGTCTCAAAGTGGACGTGATGAAGGAGCGTGTGCTGGAAATCAATCCGCGGGCGACAGTGGAGGGGATTGCAAAGTTTTATCTGCCGGAGAATGCGGAAGAGTTTTTTGCGACCCCCTGTGATTACATTGTGGATGCCATTGACACGGTGACCGCCAAGATTGACTTGATTGTCCGGGCCCACGCCCGGGGAATCCGGGTGATCAGTTGTATGGGAGCCGGAAACAAGATGGATCCGACCCGGTTTGAAGTTGCGGATATCTTTAAGACATCGGTTTGTCCGCTGGCGAAAGTCATGCGTTATGAGTTGCGCGCCCGTGGTGTCAAGGCCTTGAAAGTGGTTTATTCGAAAGAAAAACCGTTGACCCCGCGAGATGAAATGAATGCAGGATGCCGGACCAATTGCGTCTGCCCGCCGGAATCAAAGCGGACCTGCACCATTAGACGCCAGATTCCGGGCAGTATTTCCTTTGTGCCTTCGGTAGCCGGCCTGATTCTGGCCGGTGAAGTCATTAAGGATTTGATCGGATATCACGCCGAAGAGTGAGCACGGCGGCTGGCTCCGGCTTTTTCTTATTCCCGTAGTCCTAACGCTTTCATCCGCCGCCACAGCGTGGAACGGCTGATCCCGAGCAAGATGGCAGCTTCCTGTTGCCGGCCGCGGGTTTGGCGCAGGGCCTGACGAATTTCGTCGATACCGCCGGCTTTGGGTGAAGGACAATCCGGAATGCTTGACTCGTCCTCGTCGTCGCGCATCATTCGGATGACCAGATCCGCGGT
>DCTI01000230.1 GCA_002329525.1 Negativicutes bacterium UBA1444 | reverse complement strand
GGTATGGAGAAATACTTTCAGATTGCCCGTTGTTTCCGGGATGAAGACCTGCGGGCAGACCGTCAGCCGGAATTCACCCAGCTCGACGTCGAAATGTCGTTCGTGGAACGCGATGATATCTTGTCGATCATGGAAACCATGATTGCGGAAATTTTCAAGACGGCGCTGGACGTGGAAGTACCGTTGCCGATGCAGCGGCTTTCCTATGACGAGGCCATGGACAAATACGGCTCGGACAAACCGGACCTGCGCTTTGGCATGGAAATCTTTGACCTGTCGGACGCGATGCGCGGTTCTGACTTCAAGGTGTTCGAAGCGGTGCTGGCCGCCGGCGGTTGCATCAAAGGCATCAATGTCAAAGGGAATGCGGGGATTCCGCGCCGGGAACTGGACGGCCTGGTCAACTATGTTGGCCAGTACGGCGCCAAGGGACTGGCCTGGATCGGTTACACCGCCGAGGGCCTGAAATCCCAGATCTCCAAATTCTTCAACGACGAACAACTGGAACGGATCCGTCAGACCGCCCAAGCCGAAGAAGGCGACCTGGTGCTGATCGTCGCCGACAAGCCCAATGTGGCGGCCAATGCCATGGGCCAACTGCGGCTGGAAATGGGGCGACGGATGAACCTGATCGATCCCGACAAGCTCAGTTTCGCCTGGGTTCTGGATTTCCCAATGTTCGAATATGATGAAGAGGAAAAACGCTTCGTGGCGATGCATCATCCCTTCACTTCGCCCCGGGACGAGGACATTCAATATTTGGAAAGCGACCCCGGCCGGATCAAGGCGAAAGCCTATGATATGGTGCTGAACGGTACCGAAATCGGCGGCGGCAGCATCCGGATATTCCAACGGGATGTTCAGGAGCGGGTTTTCCAGGCGATCGGGCATTCACAGGAGGAAGCCAGAGACAAGTTCGGCTTCTTGTTGGGCGCCTTTGAATACGGTACGCCACCGCACGGCGGAATCGCCTTCGGTCTGGACCGTCTGATCATGCTGATGGCTAAACGCTCTTCCATCCGCGACGTCATCGCTTTCCCGAAGACGCAGAGCGCTACGGACCTTATGACTCAAGCGCCTTCCGAAGTGACATTGCGTCAGCTGAAGGAACTGTCGATTCGCACCGAAGTCGCAGCCAAGAAAGCGCCGAAGTAAAATCGCAAGATTCGGTTGCCAGCGGCGCCGGAGTCTGCTACACTCATAGTAGACGATGAACCGGATCGTACGATTAAGTTTTCCCTGCTGTGTGCGTATACGTCCATTGTTTTGATCCAACACTTTCACCTTGGGAGCACTGTCTCTGACTGTTGCGCGAATGCCCCGCCTGGTTCGGGGACTCGTTAGGCGGCCAGGCACGCACCCACCTGCGCAAGCAGGTTCAAAACGCGGATAAAACGGCATGGCGGGGATAAATTTTTGTTTCCGCGGATAGCCAATCAGACGGATTGTCGTCGACCACGACCCGAAAGGGTCGTGTTTTTCTTTCGGCGGCGTTCGGTCGGCCGCGGCGCTTCGCCTTGCGCATTCGGACCAAAACCGGCTATAATAGACAGGAACTTATCAACGGAGGCGGCTATGGAAGTATTGACGGCGGAACACATGGGCTTCTGTTACGGCGTCCGGCGGGCGGTGGAACTGGCGGCTGCGGCACCGGGGCAGGCCGGTGCGCCGGCGGTGACGTTGGGTCCGCTGATTCACAACCCCCAGATGAGCGCCCGACTGCAAGCGCAGGGGGTCGGCGTGGTGAACGAGCTGGCGGAGGCCGGCGCGGCGACGGTAGTGATCCGGTCCCACGGCGTGGGACCGTCCATATATGAAGAAGCCGAACGACAGGGCCGGCGGGTGCTGGACGCAACCTGCCCCCATGTGAAAAAGGCCCAGCAGGCGGCGCGGGCTTTTGCGGAGCAAGGCCTGCAGGTCGTGGTGGCCGGCGAGCGCAAGCATCCGGAAGTCGCCAGCATCCTGGAATGGGCGGGCCCGGGGGCCATTGCCGCGGAATCGGCGGCGGATATCGAGTCGGCGGCGCTGAGCGGCGCGGTGGGGATCGTGTCCCAGACCACGCTGGAAAAGGAAGTTTTTGACGGAATTTTGGCGGCGTTGCGTCAGCGCGGTATTGAACCGGCGATCAACCCGACGATTTGCCAGGCCACGGCGGAACGCCAGCAGGCGGCGCTGCGACTGGCCCGGCAGGTTGATGTGATGGTGGTCGTCGGCGGAAAAAACAGCGCCAATACCCGCCATTTGGCCGAGGTGTGCCGCAAGGCCGGCACCAGGACTTATCATGTGGAAACCGCGGCGGAACTGGAACGGGAGTGGTTTTTCGGCGCGAACAGAGCAGGAATCACGGCTGGCGCTTCGACGCCGGACTGGATCATTGAGGAGGTTAAACAAAGGATGGAAAACATGGAACAGGTGAATCTGGACCCGCAGGATCGTCTCGAAGCAGGAACCATTTTGGCCGGCAAAGTTGTCGGGGTCAATAAGGACCTCGTTTTCGTGGATATCGGCCAGAAGGCGGAAGGCGTCATTGCTTTGTCCGAACTGGCCTGGCCCGCCCCACAGGACGCCCACGAGGTCGTGTCGAAGGGCCAATTGCTGAACGTGTTGGTGCTGGAACCGGAAACCGCTGAGGGGTCCGTTCGGTTGTCCAAAGTCCAGGCCGACCGGCTGCTGGCCTGGGACCATCTTGAAGAAGCCATGCAAAACGGCGAGCCGGTGGACGTAGTGGTGACGGCGGCCGTCAAGGGAGGCTTATCGGTGGGCGCGTTCGGCGTTCGCTGCTTCATGCCGGCGTCGCAGGTCGACAGCTCCTTTGTGGAGGATTTGACGCCGTATGTCGGGCAAACGATCGCAGCGCTGCCGATCGAAGTCGACCGGGAAAAACAGCGGGCGGTTTTCTCCCGGCGGGCGCTGCTTGACGCCCAGAAACATCAGGCGGAAGAAGCAGCGGTGGCCAAACTGGAAGTTGGGCAGGTGCTGACCGGCGAAGTGCGGCGTTTGGCC
>DCTI01000142.1 GCA_002329525.1 Negativicutes bacterium UBA1444 | reverse complement strand
TTTTTCACCGAGCCTGTCAGGAATGTATTCCCACAGGCGCAGGTCACTTTGACCTCTTCGTATTTGGGATGGATTTTCTCCTTCATTATCGCTTGCACCTCACTTTTGATGGACGCTTCCGTTTCGTCATGCGTGGATTATTATAACACAGGCACCCCCCCGGCGCAACACTGCAACCGGAAAAAAAATCCCTACTTCCGGAAATGGCTGAAACTACCGAATTTGAGACGGGGCAGCGCCTCCTGCAACGTCCGGACCATGGCCGGGATGCCCACTCCCGCTTCCGTGAAGAACGGAACCGCCGCCCGCAGGCGCTCCGGATCGATGTTCAGGTTGCGCAGCTGGATCATATCCACGCCGGTTTCCTGCAGAAATTCCCGCCAGGCGGCAATCTCGTCCGGCTGGTCGTTCAGGCCGGGAAACAGCAGCAGGTTGACGGACACGTGGCAGCCCTGCTGCTTGGCATATTGGATGGAGGCGCGAACATCGGCCAAAGAGTAGGAAGAACGATAATAGGCCTGATGAGTCTCCTCCCGGGCGCTGATCAGACTGACCCGCAGGCTGTCGATGCCGGCATCGGCGATCTGACGGATGCCTTCGGTGTAACCCGCATTCGTGTTCATGTTCAGGACGCCCCGGTCAGTTTTGCCGCGAACTTCCCGGATTGCCGCCGCAATCGTGGCCGCTGCCAGCGCCGGCTCGCCCTCGCAGCCCTGACCGAAGCTGATGATCGCCTCCGGTGCCCTCCTCAAGTGATAAGCGGCGATTTCCGCCACTTCCCGGACCGTCGGCGAAAACTGGATGCGACTCTGGGGTGACGGGCNNCAGCCCAGACAGTTGGCGTTGCAAACCGGCGAGGTCGGAATGCCCGCTTCCCAGCGCCGGTAAAAAAGATTCTGCGCCGTGCAGCAATGCCAGGTGAGCGAACAGTGCGCCAAATGCTCGACCAGCCGGTTGTCCGGCAGATCTTGGCGGACCGAATCGATCCGGCGTTTGAGATCCTTGCCGTTGTATTGCGCCGGGTCCCACTTCGCGTTGTCGTCGCTGCGAATCGCCGCCGCCCAGATCCGGCCGCGTTCCCAGGCCACTGCCGTATAGCCGAACAATGGCAGCACCGGCGCTCCCGGCAACGTCTCATAAGCCGGCAGCAGCAACCGGGTGTAGCCGACCGGCAAAATCGCCGCGACGGCCTGCTGACCGCGCGGCAGCGGCAGCAGGGACTGCCCTTTCAGGCCGATGGCGGTTCGTCCCGGCAAAAACATCAGCTCGCTTCCCGGCGGCAACGGAATCATATCCGCCTTGTGGCAGACGACCAGTCGGTCGCCACTCTGGCCGGCTGCGCCCCAGCCGGGCGCGTCAAAGATCTCGCCGCGCTTGTCGGCGAACAGGCTATTCAGCATCGTTCGCGCATCAGCGGTTATACCGGTTCATGGCCGGCGNNTCATTTCGATGGCGTCCGCCGCTTTGGCCACGGCCTCCCGGATCAAGTCCTGCTCTTCCGGCGCGAACCGCCCCAGTACGTAGTCGGCCGAATCCCAGCCCGCCGGCGGCCGGCCCACGCCGAACCGCACCCGGACGAATTCGTCGCTGCCCAGTTGGGTCAGGATCGACTCGATCCCCCGGTGTCCGCCGGAACCGCCCCGTTCGCGAATCCGCAAGCGACCGGCCGGCAAGTCGAGGTCATCATGGACGACAATGATCTCCGCCGGCAGTGTCTTGTAAAACTTGGCCGCTTCCCGGACGGCGGTCCCGCTCAGGTTCATATAGGTCTGCGGCTTGACGAGCAGCACCGGGCCGATGGCCCGGTGCTCCGACACTTCCGCTTCATACCGCTTTTTCCAGGCTCCGGCGTTCCAGCGGCAAGCCAATTCGTCCACCACCTGGAAGCCAATATTGTGACGGGTCTCTTTATATTGGCTGCCGGGATTGCCCAGCCCCACGACAATTTTCAACGCAGCATTCCTCCGGATCAGGTATCAAACAGACGGCTCACCGACAGGTCGTCATAAATGCGGATGATCGCTTCACCCAGCAGTGGCGCGACCGACAGGACCTTGAGCTTGTCGAAACATTTCTCTGCCGGCAGCGGAATCGTGTTGGTCACGACCAGTTCCTTGATGATCGAGTCCTTCAGACGCTGACAGGCCGGCGCCGACAGGACCGGGTGGGTGCAGCAGGCGTACACGGTTTTGGCGCCATGCCGTTCCAGCGCTTTGGCGCCCTCCACCAGCGAACCGGCGGTATCGACGATATCGTCGATAATCACGGCGTTGCGGCCTTCGACACTGCCGATCAGGTTCATGATTTCGGCGACGCCCGGCATCGGCCGCCGCTTGTCAAGAATCGCGATATCGGCGTGGAGGCGGTCGGCCAGTTGCCGCGCCCGGGTCACGCCGCCTAGGTCCGGCGACACCACAACCAGATCCTCGATATGTTTGGCGGCGAAATATTCGGCCAGAATCGGCACGCCCGGCAGGTGATCGACCGGAATGTCGAAGAAGCCCTGGATCTGGNNGCGACTACTACCGCGTTCGGCACAGCCTTCTTGCGGAAGTAATCACCCAGCACCTTCACGGCCGATAGCTCATCAACCGGCACGCTGAAGAAACCCTGGATCTGGCCGGCATGCAGGTCCATCGTCACCAACCGGGTGATGCCGGCGGTCGTCAGCAGATTGGCGATCAGTTTGGCGGTGATAGGCTCGCGGCCGCGCGTCTTCCGGTCCTGCCGCGCATAGCCGTAATAGGGAAGCACCGCCGTGATGTTGCGGGCCGAAGCCCGGCGGCAGGCATCCGCCATGATGAGCAATTCCATAAGGTTGTCATTGACCGGCTGGCAGGTCGGCTGGATGAGAAACGCATGCGCCCCCCGCACGCTTTCTTCCAGCATCACCTGTATCTCGCCATTGTTAAACCTTCCCACAAAGGCATTCCCCACCGTTGTGCCGAGGTACGCCGCGATTTCAGCGGCTAGCGCCTGATTGGCATTGCCGGAAAAAATCAGCAGTTTTTTCTCATCTTCCAAAATCATCATCCAACCCCCAGAAAATTATTTTTTGTCCACCCAGCCGGCAATATTCGTCTGTCGGGCCCTACCCACGCCGAGCGCCCGCGAGGGCACATCCTTGGTAATGGTCGATCCGGCGGCGGTATAGGCGCCGTCGCCCACCGTCACCGGCGCCACCAGATTGGTATTGCAGCCGATGAAAGCATCGTCGCCAATCGTGGTACGGTGCTTTTTTTGGCCGTCATAGTTAACCGTAATGGCGCCGCAGCCGATATTGACGCCCGCGCCCATGTCCGTATCGCCGATGTAGCTCAGGTGCGGCACTTTGCTGCCGCGGCCCACCTGCGAATTCTTGATTTCTACAAAGTTGCCGACTTTGGCGCCGGTCGCCAGCTTCGCCGCCGGCCGCAGATGCACGTAGGGTCCGACGGTCGCCCCGTCGTCCACGCTGCATTCATGACCGTAAACGAAGTGCAGAGTGACGCCGTTGCCGATCACGCTGTCGGCAATCCGGGTGTTCGGGCCGATCCGGCAATCTTCGCCGACGACGGTATGCCCTTCGATCCAGGTGAATGGATAGAGCACCGTATCCCGGCCGATCACCACATCGGAATCAATGAACGTGCTGGCCGGGTCCATCACGGTCACGCCGCTTTCCATCAGTTCCACGAGCTTGCGCCGCCGCAGGATGGCTTCCGCCTCGGCCAGCTGCACCCGCGAATTGATGCCCAGGGTTTCTTCGAAATCATCGACCTTCACTGCGCCCACGGTTTGTCCCGACTGCGCCAGGATCGCCAGCACATCCGTCAGATAATACTCCTGCTGGGCATTGTTGCAGGTTAACCCGTCGAGCGCCGCAAACAGGGGACCGGCTTCAAAACAATAGATGCCGGTATTGATTTCGCTGATCCGGATCTGTTCCGGGGTGGCATCCTTCTGTTCCACAATACCGCAGACATTGCCGGCGTCGGTTCGCAGAATCCGACCATAGCCGGACGGATCGGCCAGTTTCGCCGTCAGCACCGTGGCGGCTGCGCCGCTGGCCTGATGCGCCCGCCGCAGCGACTGCAGCGTGGCCGGCCGGAGCAACGGCGTGTCGCCGCACAACAACAAAATGGTTCCCTGATAACCCTGCAGAACCTGTTTGGCCTGCATGACAGCATGTCCCGTTCCGAGTTGCTGCGCCTGGGTAACGTATTCCAACCCATCGCCGCCCATGACCGTCGCAACCTGTTCGCCGCCGAAGCCGACCACCACGACCATCCGTCTGGCGCCCGCCGCCTGGGCTGCCGCCGTGACATGGCGCAACATCGGCTTGCCGCCGACTTCATGCAATACCTTGGGCAGATTGGACTTCATGCGGGTCCCCTTACCAGCGGCCAAAATGACCGCAACCATAGCCTGCATTGTTTCTCCTCCCAGTTGTCTTCCCGCTCCCGTCAAATTGCGGGACGGATGTCAATCTCTTTCAGCGTGGCATCGATTTTGTGCAACATCAGCAACGAAGTATACTCGTCCACCAGTTTCTTTTCCGGCTCGGCCGTGGCAATCAGCACGCCGGTTCCCACGACGGTTGATCCGACCTCCGCGGCCAGATCCACCAGTCCGCGTGCAGTGCCGCCGGCCTTCATGAAGTCATCGATGACCAGAATGCGCGAGCCGGGCGGCAAAGCCCGCCGTGACACCGACATCGTCTGGATTCGCTTCGCCGAGCCGGTCAGATAGTTGATGCTGACGGCCGAACCCTCGGTGACCTTGCTGCCCTGGCGGGCAATCACCAACGGCACGTTAAACGCCCGGGCCGTCATCAGCGCCAGCGGAATCCCCTTGGTTTCAATCGTCAGAATATAATCGGGCGCCACCGGGGCAAATCGCTGAAAGAAAAATTCCCCGGCTTCCACCATCAGTTCCGGGGAAAACAGAATATCCGACATATACAAAAATCCACCGGGAATCATCCGGTCCGGTCGCGACAACAGTTCGGCCAACCGGGTCAGACTCGCGTGAACCACATTTTCCGGCCGGCAGGGCAGTNNATAACGGACGCCGCCCGCAGCGCCGGCAATGGTCTCCAGAGTCCCCTGTCCCTGAGATTCCAGCGTTTCCCGGATCATCGCCATGTCCTCGCTCAGGGTGGATTTGGCGCAACCAAACGCCTCGGCGAATTCGCCCAACGAAAACAGGCGTGACGGATTGTTCGTCAACTGTTTCGCCAGGATTACGAGACGTTCCATACGGCGGTTCTTTTCCAAATCACATTCCCTCCCTGCGAAAAAACCTCAGAAGCACTGTCGCTGCCCGTTGCCGGGCCAACCCGTCATTTCAACGGGAATGCTGCAACTGTTCCATTTCCAGCAGCAAGGTTTGTTCGGCGTTTTCGATATGCTCGCGGGCCCGCTGCTGGGCCAATTCGGCGTTGCGTTGGGCGATCGCCTCCACCAGCTGCTTGTGTTCCTCCAACGTATTGGTGAGCCGACCGGGATAATTGATGGACATCGACCGGAAGCGGGTGAACTGTTCCCGCAGATTGCAGATGATGCCGACCAGGCGCTCGTTGCGGCTGGCCCGGTACAGAATGTCGTGGAACGCTTCGTCCACTTCCACTATTTTTTGGTTGTCGTGCCGTTCGATGTGGTCGGCGATTTCGACCAGCAGCCGCTCCATCTGTTCCAACTCTTCCTCGGTGATCCGTTCGGCGGCCAGTCCGGCAGCCAGCCCGTCAAGAGCGGCCCGGATCTCGAAGACTTCGTTGATGTCTTTGAGCGAAAGATTGGCTACGTATGTCCCCCGTCGCGGCAGCATGACCACGAAACGCTCGAGTTCGAGCTTACGGATTGCTTCCCGGACCGGCGTCCGGCTGACGCCGAGTTCCTCCGCCAGCTGAATCTCCATCAGGCGCTCGCCCGGCGCCAACGCACCGTTACGGATCGCTTCCCGGAGCGTTTCATAGACCACCTCGCGCAACGGTTTGTAACTGTCAAGCTTTACGGGCAACAAACGGGACATTCACATTTCCTCCCTCGCAACGGTTTCGGCAATGGACACGACCACTTCCGGCGCCCAGGCAACCCGACCGGCCACTTCGCCAGCCGCTGCGGGATCCGGCGTTAACGCAAAAACGGTGGGACCGCTGCCGGACATCAAAACGCCAGCCGCTCCCGCCTGTAATAGTTGCTCTTTGAGGGCGGCGATTTGCGGATACGCCGGGATGGTCACCGATTCAAGGTCATTGAACAAGGCGGCCGCAACCGCCGGAAAATCCTGTTGGCCGAACCATTGTCGCAACCAGGAAAGATCCAAACGAGGCAAGTTCTCCCCCTGGAAGTTCCCGTAAACCCAAGCCGTCGACACTTGCAGCGGCGGATTCGCCAATACCACGCCGCGACCGGCAAAATCCGGCAAGGCCGTCAGAATTTCGCCCCGTCCCGTCGCCAGACTCGTGCCGCCCTGCAAACAAAACGGTACATCCGATCCCAGCCGGGCTGCCAGTTTCTCCAGCTCGGTTAACGGCAACGCCAGCTGCCAGAGCCTGTTCAATCCCTTCAGGACCGCCGCCGCATCCGTACTGCCGCCGGCCAGTCCGGCCGCCAGAGGGATCCGCTTCGTCAGCTCGATCCGCACGCCCCGGGTGACCCCATATTCACGTTGCAGCAAATCAGCGGCCCGAAAGGCCAGATTGCCGGTATCGCAGGGCAGTTCGGGCGAATCGCAGGTCAGGACGATACCGGTATCCCGCAGTGATAGGGTTACCGTATCATGCAGACTCACCGACTGCATGATCATCGCCACTTCATGGTAGCCGTCCGGGCGTTTGCCCAGAACCGCGAGTGCCAGGTTGATCTTGGCGTATGCTTTGAGCGACAACCGCGCTTCGTTGTCGGACATTAATCCTCCTACAGTCCGAATCCGAACCCGGAATCGAACATTTTACTCGTATTATATTCTACGCAGAACTCACCAAGCCTGCAACCTTTTTCGAACATTTTCTTTCACAAATGCCATCAATGTTCAGGATAAGAGATGTTCCCAGGCATCCGCCGTTGCTTTATAATAGGAAACAGACGGCCAAAATTATGGCCATCCCAAACGGAGGGAAAACTTCATGCAATGGAAGAAACATCTGCGGCGCTATTCCATGGTCGCCATCGGCAGCCTGATTGCCGGCATGGCCATCAACACCTTTTTGATCCCCCACCAGTTGTTCAGCGGCGGGGTCAGTGGCGTGGCCATGATCCTGTATTTTCTGTTCGAATGGCCGATCGGCGTGCAGATCATCGTTCTGAACATCCCGATCTTTTACGCGGCCTACCGTCTGCTCGACAAAGACTATGTCATCTGCGGCGTATTCGGCATGCTGATTTTTTCACTCGCCACCGATGCCACCCGGTTTCTGGCCAATGTCCACCTGATCGACGACACGATGCTCGCCGCCATCTACGGCGGCGTCATCAGCGGCATCGGCAGCGGCCTGATATTCCGGGCGGGCGGCTCGTCGGGCGGCACCGACGCCATCGCCACGATCATCAAAAAGTATTACTCCTTGAATGTCGGGTTGGTCGGCTTTTCGATCAACGTGTTCCTGATGCTGGTCGCGGCGGTCCTGTTCGGCGTCAAGCCGGCCATGTACACGCTGCTGTCGTTCTTTGTGGGTTCCCAGGTGACCGATGCCGTCATCGGCGGCCTCAATCGCAAAAAAACCATCATGATCATTTCCGAACAAAACAATGCCATCGCCGACGCCATCCTGGACGAAGTGGGCCGGGGAGCAACCTTTCTGGAAGGCAGAGGCGCCTACACCGGTCAGGACAAGGATGTTCTGTTCGTCGTCGTCACCCTGACCCAAATTGCCAAAATCAAATTTATCGTCGAAAAAACGGACCCCCACGCATTCATGATCGTTCAGGATGCGGCGGAGGTCCTCGGTCACGGCTTCAGCGTCAAAAAGCGCGGGGCTATTTGACGGGAACGCCCATGGCTTTGTCCAGTTTGGCCCGATAGTTGTTGTAGTTGTACATCGCCAGCAGGTAGTTGTTCTTGGCGGTGGTCAGGGCCACCTGGGCATCCAGCACGTCGAGGTTGGTACCGACGCCGGCCCGGTAGCGGATGACCTTGATCCGGTAGTCCTCCTCGGCCAGCCCCACCGAGGCCTTGCTGGTCTGAATGCTCTGATCGAAAGACTGCAGACTCAGATAGGTTGAACGAACGTCCAGGCGCACGCTGTCCACGGTCTGCCGCAGCTGCTCCTGGGCTTTTTTATGGGTTTCGACCGCTTTCTTCAGATTGCCGGCGGTCAGTCCCGAGTCCAGAATGTTCCAGTTGGTCGTCAGATAGATCGTCCAGTTGTAATTCTTGCCACCAGGGAACTGGTCGTTGTACCAGGCGGCCTGGGCGGTGGCCGTCACGGTCGGCAGGTAGCCGGCCCGGGCAATGGTGATCGCTTCCTGGGCGCTTTTGACGGCGTCGGTGGATTGAAAGATCTCCGGTCGTTGCCGCAGCGCGCTGTCTTCGCAAGTGGCCAGAGATTGCTCGTATTTTTCGTAGGTCAGGTCGCCCTTGATCCCAATGTTGGTGGTCAACGGCAAGCCGATAATGTTGTTGAGGTTGGCCATGGCCAGATCATAGGCGTTGCGGACCTCAATCAGGGTCTGACGGGCCTGGGCGAGCGACACTTCGCTGCGCAGCACATCGACCTTGGCGACTACGCCGACCCGGTACTGGACCTGGACATCCTGCAGATATTTTTCCAGACGCTCCACGGATTCTTCACCGAGCTTGACGGCGTTGCGGGCCGCCATCAGCTTGAAGTAGGCGTCGGTGGCATTGTATTTGAGGGTCTGCCGGGCGGCGGCGATGCCCCATTGGCTGGCGTCCAGCGCCAGTTTGGCCTGACTCACCTGGCTCTCGATCTTATTGCCGGCCCAGACGGTCCAGTTGAGGGTCAGGGCGTTGGTAAACTTGTCTTCGACATAATTATGAGGATAAGTATATCTTTCATTATACTTCTCCCCGTACCAAGTCCAGGCGTCCCTGTGCGTATAGCTCAATGTCGGCCAGCGGTAGGAACGGGCGGCGGTCAGCGTTCCCTTGGCGGCTTCGAATTCGAAGACGGCGATCTTGCCGCTCGGGTTGTTGGTCAGGGCCATATTGACGGCCTGATCCAGCGTAATTTCGGTCACCGGCGCCGGTTGGGCCGCCGGAGTCGCCGCCGGTTCGGCGCCAACCAGCGTCGATGCCGTCAGCAGCAATCCCATCGCCAGCAACACGGCCAGGCGGCGCAGTTTTTTGCGTGTGTACATTCCAATCCTCTCCCTGCCTAAAATATATCGAACACTTTCTGCCACATGGTGATTCTTGGACGCAACAACGCTTAATTTACGTAAAGCGTCGCAGCGTTGTTATGCTTGTCACGGTTGCATCTGGCTGAAACATCCGCGTTCCATTGTACCACTTTCGGGAAAAATCCGCCAAGCCGAAACCGGACATCCCCCAACCTCCGAAGTCGCGTATCCATGATTTCTTATCTTATCAAGATAATATCGCAGTTTCATGACAAATTTGTGAACAAACTGTGACAAAACTCAAGCCAGTTTTTTGCGGAATTTCAAAATGCTGATCGTCACGGCGATCGATGTATAGGCGAGCAACGCCCCCACCTGCGGCCATAGGGCGGCGATCCCCACTCCCTTCAGCACAATGCCGCGCATGATCTGCAGATAAAAGGTCAACGGTAAAAACCGGCCGATCTGGAAGAAAAACTCCGGCATCGCTTCGCGGGGAAACATAAAGCCCGACAGCAGCACGCTCGGCATGAAAATGAAAAAGGACAGCTGCATTGCCTGCATCTGCGTCTGCGATACGTTGGAAATCAGAATGCCCAGAGCCAGCGAGGCCACAATGAACAAAATCGTATATAAAAACAGCTCGATCAGATTGCCGCGGATCGGCAGATCGAACACGAGGATACCGACCAGCATGGCCACCGTGGCTTGCACCAAACCGACGAAAATGTACGGAATGATTTTCCCCAGCATCAATTCGTAGGATTTCATCGGCGTCACGATGAGCTGCTCCAGTGTGCCATGCTCCCGTTCCCGGACAATTGCCATCGACGTGATCATCACCATCGTACTGGTCAGGACCATGCCCATGATTCCAGGCACCATGTAGAACGCCGTCACGAAGTCCGGATTGTACCAGGGCCGGATCCGAATGTCGTAGGGCAGGGCGGTCACCCGGCCGGTGACGGCTTCCAGCCGCTTAATCATGATGTTCTGCGACCGCAGCTGGCCGATGGTCATGGCCGTGCTGATGGCGGACGAGGCCGCCATCGAATCGGTGGCGTCAACAATCACCTGGACGGAGCCGCTGCGGCCACTGCGGACATGCTCCGCAAAATCCGGCGGAAACACCACGCCCACTTTTGCTTCGCCGTTGTCGATCCGGGCATTCACCTCTTTGAAGCTGCCGGCGATATAATTGATATCGAAATAGCCGCTGGCGGAAAAGGAGTCGAGCAGGTCCCGGCTTTCCGGACTGAGCGACTGATCGAACACGACGGTGGGCAGATGCTTGACATCCGTATTGATTGCAAACCCGAACAGAAGCAGTTGAATGACCGGGAGCACGACCATCATGGCAAACGTCAGACGGTCCCGCCGCATCTGGATGAACTCTTTCACAAGCAAGGCCCGCAGTCGGATCATGCCGCCACCTCCCGCCGTTTTTCCTTTACATAGTGCACAAATACGTCTTCCAACGATGGCTGTATCCATTGCCCGCCGTACGACTCATAGGCTGCTGCGTCGGTTTCCCGGAGCCGGACGTGAACGCCGGCACCGTGGACATAGGCGTCCAACAGCGGCAACTGACGCCGCTCCAGCTCCGCCATCAGTTCCATCGGATCGGGGTTGTCGATTCGCAGCAGCCGGCCGGGGATCGTCTGTTTCAGCCGGGACGGCGAGTCGGAGGCGATCAGTTTTCCTTCAAAAATAAAACCGATTTCGTCGCAGTGCTCCGCCTCGTCCATGAAATGCGTCGTCACCATGACCGTCGTGCCGGCCGCCGATAAATCATAAATGATATCCCAGAACAGCCGGCGGGACTTGGGATCGACCCCGCCGGTCGGCTCGTCCAAAAACAGGATCGTCGGCCGGTGCAGGATCGAACTGCCCAACGCCAGCCGCTGCTTCCAGCCCCCCGACAAGTTGGCCGTCAGCTCGTCTTCCCGACCGATCAATCCGGCCATGTGGATCATCTCGTCAATCCGACTCTTTTTAACGGCGGCGGGCAGACTATACATGCCGGCATAAAATTCGAGGTTTTCCCGCACGCTCAAGTCGTCGTATAAACTGAACTTTTGCGACATGTAGCCGATATTGGCCTTGATTTGCTCGCTCTGACGGGCAATGTCGAACCCCATAACCCGGCCGCTGCCGGCGGACGGTTCCAAAATCCCGCACAGCATCCGGATTGTCGTCGACTTGCCCGAACCGTTCGGGCCCAGGAATCCATAGATTCCGCCCTGGCGAATCTTTAGGCTGACGTGGTCAACCGCGATGAAATCGCCGAAAGTCCGGGTCAGTTCCTCAGTTTCCACCGCCCACACCTATCTCGCCTCCCCGGCCAGCGCCACGAATACGTCTTCGAGCGTCGGCTCCACGTCCGTCAGGGTAAAGCCGGCGAACCCCGCACGGGTCAGGGCTGCCGCCGCCATTGCGCGGGCCTGTTCCGGCTCCCGCGTCGCCAGATGGTATTTTTCGCCGAAGGCGTTGATGTCCACCAGATTGCAATCCTGCAGAACTTTCCTGACTTCCCGGCCGCCGACGGCCAACTCGAGAATCTTGTAGGGATAGGCGGCGCGAAGCTGGGCCGGCGACGCGCACGAAACGATCCGTCCCTCATGCATGAACGCGACACGGGTGCATAGTTCCGCTTCATCCATATAGGGAGTGGAGACGAACACGGTCATCCCCTCCTTGTTGAGCCGGTACAGCATTTGCCAGAACTCCCGGCGCGAGACCGGGTCCACGCCGGTGGTCGGTTCATCGAGGAAAAACAGCCGGGGTTTGTGCATCAAGCCGGCCGCCAGGGCCAGTTTCTGCTTCATGCCGCCGGAAAGATTGCCGGTCGCTCTATTTACAAAGGACAGTAAATTGGAAAATCCCAGGTATTTTTCCTTTCTTTTTTTTCTTTCGGAGCGGGGGATATTGAAGATATCCATGAAAAATTCCATGTTTTCTTCAACGGTTAAATCCTGATAAAGGCCGAAGCGCTGCGGCATATAACCGATGATATTTTTAACTTTGCGCCTTTCGGTAACGACGTTAAACCCATCCACATAAATCTCTCCTCGCGCAGGCTTAATCATCGTGGCGATAAGGCGCAGCAGGGTCGATTTTCCCGCGCCGTTGGCGCCGATGAGGGCCACGATTTCGCCCTCGTTCACGTCCAGCGTCAGATCGCTCACGGCCACCACGCCGCCGAACTG
>DCTI01000207.1 GCA_002329525.1 Negativicutes bacterium UBA1444 | reverse complement strand
CAGGTAATCATACTCATGAACATATTGCAACTCGCTGGCCACCGAATTCAGCCGGCAGCGGATGGCCGCCTGCGATTCCGTGCCGCGGCCGCAAATCCGGCGGGACAATTCCCGTGGCGAAGGCGGAACAATGTAAACAAAGATCGCCGCCGGGAAATTCTCTTTGATTTTCATCGCCCCTTGCGGATCGATTTCCAAAATAATGTCGTGCCCCCGGCCAAGGGCCTCCATCACCCGTCGCCGCGGTGTGCCGTAGAAATTGCCGTATACTTCCGCCCATTCCAGCAGCTCGCCCTGTTCGCGCATCCGCAGGAATTCTTCCCGTTCCACGAACCAGTAATTGACGCCGTTGACTTCGCCCTCGCGCGGCGCGCGCGTGGTGGCGGAAACCGAATAATGCAGCGACGGATACTTATCCAGCAGCGCCTTGACAATCGTTCCCTTACCGGCACCGGAGGGGCCGGAAATCACGATCAGGCTTCCCGCCACGTTGCCGCTGAAACATTGGGGAGCATCCGACTCAGCTTTCACCGTGTTCCTCCGTATCCTTGGAATTCAGGCGATGAGCCACCGTATCCGCCTGTACGGCGGAAAGAATGATATGATCGCTGTCCATCACGACAACCGCCCGGGTGCGCCGACCATAAGTGGCGTCGATGAGGCGGCCGTTCTCACGGGCGTCCTGAATCATCCGTTTGATGGGCGCGGAATCGGGACCGATGATGGCGATGATTCTGTGGCTGGATACAACATTTCCAAAGCCGATATTCAACAATCGATTCTCCATTTGCATTCCCTCGCTACTCTATGTTCTGAATCTGTTCGCGAACTTTTTCAATTTCGCTCTTCAATTCGACCATCAGGCCGCTGGTGAGCATATCGTTGGCTTTGGAGCCAATGGTATTGGTCTCGCGGTTCAATTCCTGCAGCAAAAAGTCCAGTTTGCGGCCGACAGCCGTGTCGCCGCGCATGGCTTGTCCGAACTGATCGAGATGGCTGTTGAGGCGGACGAGTTCCTCGGTAATATTGGTCCGGTCGGCCATCAAGGCCACTTCCTGCAGAAGTCGGGCTTCATCCGGCGCGGCATTCACTTCCGCGAGAATTTCCCGGCAGCGTTCCCGCAGTCTTTCCCTGTATTCGTCCACAATCGCCGGGGCCCGGCGGGAAATTGCCTCGCCCAGTTCCCGGATCCGCTCAATGCGTGCCGTCAGATCACGGAAAATGGTCTCACCTTCGGCTGTGCGCATGGCCATCAGGTTTCCCAGAGCCTGATCAATGGCTTCGGAAAGTTTGGGCCACAGCGTTTCCAGATCTTCGGCGATTTCTTCTACTTTCAATACATCCGGAAATTTGGCGATATCATAGGCGTTGACAGCCTTTATATCAAGGCCGCAGGCGTCGGCGACATCTTTTACCGCCTGATAATAGCCGCCGGCCAACCCCTTGTCCACGCGGATGGTACGACGACGCTCCATAAAATCGTCCGCCGTCACAACCACATCGATCCGTCCCCGCGCCAGTGTCCCGGCGATGCTTTTACGGACGCGGTCCTCCAGTCCGCCCAGATGTTTGGGGATACGCAACACAATATCGTTGAACCGGTGATTGACCGAACGAATCTCGACGATGAATCGATGATCGCTGTCCAGATATTCGCCCCGGCCAAATCCCGTCATACTCTTAAACAAGCGGATTCCCCCTTTGCCTCAGTTCAGCCTCTCACAGCGACAGGTTCTGCTTCATCCGGCCGATGGCTTCCCGAATCCGTGACTCATCCAACGTTAAGGCGAAACGGACAAAACCCTCGCCGGAAGGTCCATAGCCAACGCCTGGCACCACAATGATACCGCATTTTTCCAGCATGGCTTCCGTAAAGCTCATGGAGTCATAGCCGGCCGGCACCGGCGCCCAGACATAGAAGGTCGCCTTGCTCTTTTCCATCTGCCAGCCCAGGGAATTCAGCCCATCGATCAAGACATCCCGCCGGGTCTGATACAACTTGTTCATGCCGGGAATGAATCCGGGATCGATATTGGTCAGCGCTTCAATTCCGGCGTCCTGCACGGCGGTGAATTGTCCGGAGTCAACATTGGTCTTGACGATACCCAGTCCCGCGATCACTTCCGAGCAGCCGGCAGCGAAGCCGATACGCCAGCCGGTCATATTGAACGGCTTGGATAACGACGCAAATTCGACGGCAATATCTTTGGCGCCGGGAACCTGCAGAATGCTCGGCGGTTGATAGCCGTCATAAGCCATTTCCGAGTAGGCATTGTCGTGGCAGAGAATGATGTCATACTGCTTGCAGTAATCGACCGCTTCCGCAAAAAACTTGAGGTCGGCAACGGCTGCGGTAGGGTTGTTGGGATAATTCAGGAACATGATTTTGGCCCGTTTCGCCACATCGGTCGGGATGGCGGAAAAATCCGGCAGGAACTTGTTTTCCGCTTTGAGCGGCATATAGTGGGCAACGCCGTTGGCGAACAGGGTCCCTAGTTTATATACCGGGTAGGCCGGATCCGGAATCAATGTGACATCACCGGGGTCGACAAACGCCAGGAATATGTGGGCAATTCCTTCCTTGGAACCAATCAGGGTCATGATTTCCGACGCCGGGTCCAAGGTTACATCAAACCGCTTTTTATACCAAGCCGCCGCTGCCGCGCGAAACTCCGGCGATCCCTCATAATCCGGATACCGGTGATTTTTGGGCTGACGAACCGCTTCACACATTTTGTCCACGATCTGGGACGGTGTCGGCTGGTCGGGATCGCCGATGCCGAAGCTGATGATATCGACGCCTTTGGCAATCGCTTCCCGTTTCTTTTTGTCAATCAACGCAAACAAATACGGGGGGACTTTTTTGATTCTTTCTGCTCGTTCCATGATACATCATCCTCCATCAATCCATTCTTGCCATCCCAAACATTCTCCGCGCCTAAAAGCATTCTTCAGGCACGGTCACGTTCACAACAGATATTCGCCGCGGAAGACTTCCACCGCCGGCCCCGTCATATAGACATGATTATCATCACGCCATTCGATGAGCAACTCGCCACCGTCCAGGCGAACCCGGACTTTGCGGTCGGTCTTGTCGTTCAATACGGCGGCAACAACCGTGGCGCAGGTTCCGGTTCCGCAGGCCAGCGTAACACCGGCGCCCCGCTCCCAGACACGCATCCGCAGATTTTGGCGGTCAAGGACCTTTACAAACTCAACGTTCGTCTTGCGGGGAAACCATGGATGCCCCTCAATGGGACGCCCCAAAGTCGGCAGGTCCAACTCCTCCACGGCATCGGTAAAAATCACGCAATGCGGATTGCCCATGCTGACGCAGGTGATTCGATAGTCGGCACCACCGACCACCAGAGGAACATCAATCACCCGTCCGGCCGGTTCGCCGGTCATCGGAATCTCACCCCGGTTCAGGCGCGGTTCGCCCATGTCCACGCAAACGAGAGTTTCCTTGCCGTCTGCCGGCAATAATTTGGGCCGGATGATTCCGGCCAGTGTTTCAACGCTCAGTTCCGTCTTGTCCAGCAACCCGTTTTCATAAACATACCGAGCGAAGCAACGGATTCCGTTGCCGCACATTTCCGCTTCGCCGCCATCGGAATTGAATATTCGCATCCGAAAGTCAGCAATAGCTGAAGGGAGAACCAGAATCAATCCATCNNCCAATTCCGAAATGACGGTCGCAAAGCTCGATCGCTTTCGCGGAATAATCCACGATTGTTTCTTCAAAACCGTTCACAATCACGAAATCGTTGCCGGTTCCCTGCCATTTGGTGAATTTCACGTTTCACCGCCTCCAAGTGTCGCAACATCGATAATACATGTATTATAACCAATTATGCGGTCAAAGTCCACTGCCCGTGGCTTATGCACGGGCAGATTTCCCCTGGTCTATTTTTTCATCCCCCAAAACACTTTTTCCGGCGTGATCGGCAGTTCCGTGATCCGAACCCCGACGGCATTGTATACAGCCGCGGCAATCGCCGGTGACGGAGTATTGATGACGACCTCGCCGATGGATTTGGCACCGAACGGCCCCGTCGGTTCGTGGCTGGCCTCGAACTCCACCCGAATCCGGCCGATATCCTTGCGGCCCGGAATCTTATACGTCATAAAGGAATTGGTAAGTAAATTTCCCTTCGCGTCATACTGGACTTCTTCGAACAAGGCCATGCCGATTCCCTGAACGATGCCGCCTTCCGCCTGTACGCGGGCCAGGGCGGGATTGACGACCGTCCCGCAATCAACGACCGCTACATAATCAATCAGGGAAACCTTGCCGGTATCCGGATCAACGGCCACCTCAGCAAAACCGGCCATGTAGGGCGGCGGTGAGATGGGACTGCCGAATGTGGCATACCCGGAAAGTTGGCGAAGTTTCGGTCCGACCACCGATTGGGCCGCCAGGTTGGCTAACGCGACTTCCCGACCGGACTCGGGATGACGGCAACAAGTTCCCTGCAATTCTACCGTCGTAGCCGGGACTTGCAGCATTTCCGCCGCCCGGTCGATGATTTTTCCACGCAGTTCCTCCGCCGCCATCTTAACGGCCATGCCGGTGACGTAGGTTGTACTGGAGGCGTAGGAGCCAGGGTCGAAGGGCGATACATCGGTATCCGCCGCATGGATAATGAAATGGTCCGGGGATGTGGCGAGGACATCCGCCGCCATCTGCAGCAGGATCGTATCGCTGCCGGTACCCATGTCGGTCGAACCGACCAACACCAGATAATTGCCATCATCGCTCAGACGCACTTCCGCCGAGGCGGTATCTATATTGGCGATCCCCGATCCCTGCATGGTGACGGCCATGCCGATCCCATGAATTTTTCCGTCTTTCTCAAACCGGGGATATTTTTCCTGCCAACCGATCATTTCCCGGCCCCGCTCGATACAGCGGTGCAAGGCGGAGCTGCCCAATTTTTTGCCCTGATAATGCAGACAGGTTTCCCCTTCCCGAATCAGGTTGCGCAATCGCAGCTCGGTGGGGTCGATGTTCAGGGCTTCCGCCAGTTTGTTGACGGTGCATTCCTGAACGAATGTTCCCTGGGTCGCGCCATAGCCCCGCAAAGCGCCGCCAGGCAGCTTGTTCGTATAGACAGCATGTCCGCTGAACCGGGCCGCCTTGGTCTTATTGTACATCGGCAGCGTTTTGTCGCCAATGACGGCGAACACGGTCGGCGCATGTTCACCATAGGCGCCGGTATCGGAGCAGCCCTGGATGTCAACCACCCGGATCATCCCGTCCCGGTTGGCGCCCATCCGCACCGTGAACCGGGTGGCATGACGGCTGTTGGAGGCGATGAAAGTCTCCTTCCGTTCATAAACGATTTTCGCCGGTTTGCCGGTCTTCAGCGTTACGATCGCCGGGTAAACTTCCGACACGCCGGTTTGCTTGGCGCCAAATCCGCCGCCGATCCGCGGTTTGATAACCCGGATGCGGGTGGCCGGAATCTGGAGCGCCCTCGCCAATTGGCGCCGCACGTGGAAAGGAATCTGCGTCGAACTGATGACCACCAGTCGCCCTGCCTGGTCCAAGTGCGTAAAGGTCCGAAACGTCTCCATCATGGCCTGGGCCTGGGCCTGGGTCCGGTAGGATTCCTCCACCACCACCTCGCACCGGGCCAGTTCCGCTTCCACGTCGCCGTATTCCGACGTGTGGCTGGAGGCAATATTACGCTCCCGTTCCAAACCGATCGGGAAGTTGCAGAACAGGTCGTGTTCGGGATGGACGACGGATGGATGATCGATGGCGGTATCCAGATCCAGAACCGGTTCCAGTACTTCGTAGTCCACCTTGATCAAATCCAGGGCCGCCAATGCCGTTTTCTCGTCAATTGCCGCCACAATAGCGACCTCGTCGCCGACATAACGCACCCATTGGTCCAGAATCAGGCGATCATACGGAGACGGTTCCGGATAGGACTGACCCGCTATGGTGAACCGGACCTGCGGCACATCCTGATAGGTCAGGACGCATTCGACGCCGGGCATGGCCTTGGCCGCAGCAGTATCGATGGAACGAATCCGGGCAAAGGCATGCGGGCTGCGCAGGAGTTTGACCGTCAAGGTTCCCGGAACCACCAGATCCTCAGTATACAGGGGCTTGCCGGTGGCGATGGCGACTCCGTCGATTTTGGGAACGCTTTTTCCTACCCATTTCATCAGCCGTTCACCTCCAGATAGGTTTTGACGGCCCGCATCTGTCCCATGTAGCCAGTGCAACGACATAAATTGCCGGCCAGATAGTGTTTGATTTGCTCCTCGGTCGGCTGCGGCAACTCGTTTTTCATCGCCAGCACCGTCATGATGAAGCCGGGGCTACAGAAGCCGCATTGTTCCGACCCTTCCGCCGCCAAAATCCGGGCGAATTTTTCCGCTTCGGCGGAAACCCCTTCAATGGTGGTAATTTCTCTGCCTTCGGCCCGGAACGCCGGCATTGTACAGGACAGGAGCGGTTTTCCATTCACCCAGACGGTGCACAGACCGCAACAGGAAGTATCGCAGCCCTTGCGAATGCTCAAAAAGCCGATTCGCCGCAACGCATCCGCCAGCATCTCATCCGGCGCGACTTCCAGAACAGATGTTTTCCCATTGATTACGGCTGTTATTTGCATGCCAGGACCTCCTCCAGCGCCTGTTTTGCCAGAACGGCAAACATCGCCCGCCGGTAGTCGGCGGAAGCTTTATTGTTGGAACCGAACACAAGTTCGTCGGCGGCTTGTTGCGCTACCGCAGTGGCGTTCATTTGTTCGACCGGCAGGTTCGACAGCTCTTGGCCGGTTTTTGTAGCCAGCATTGCTTTGCCGGGTCGGGCGCCGCCAACAATCGCCCATTGGCCGCGATACAGGGAAACGGCGGCGTTTACGATCGGAAAATCGGCGCTGGCGTTACGCAGATCTCGATAGGATGCCCGTCGATCATCCTTGTGGATGATAACCCGAACTAGGAGATCACGGGTCACCGGTTTGTCCAGAAACTCCGCAAGCGGCATCCGGCCGGCGCGCAGCAGTTCTACTTCGGTGTCCAGCACCAACAAGGCTGGTAAAATGTCGGAAAAACCATATTTCGAATATACGGAAGCGCCGATCGTGGCGCAGCGGCGAAACTGCACGCCGAGAATATGGCCTACCGCCCGGGGCAGAATCCCGTCAAAACAATCCCGTAAAGATGCATTCGTTTCTATGTCATAAAGTGTCGTCATGGCATTTAGTTCAATCTGTGTTTCAGTTTCCCGAATTTCTTCCAGACCGCACCGGGACAAGTCCATTGCTTTGGCAATGCGACGGGATCCCATCTTTAGAAATCCGCAGCCGCCCAGAACGACCAGATCCGGATTCTCCGACAGCATGACCGCGGCTTCGTCCAGCGATGACGGTTGCAGCAATTGTTCAATCGTGAACATTTCGTCCTCCTTATCGCCTGTAAATCTTTCTTTTCCAGTGTCATTATATCAAATCGCCGATCACTCCTGAACAGTCGCTGCAAAATCTCGCCGTGACGGAATAAATCGGCAGTGGTATACTAATACTGCTATGAATATTGAAGGATTAACCGTTCATGTTCTCACAACCGAATTAAATCAAGCGCTGAGCGGCGGGCGGATCGCCAAGGTATTGCAGCCGACCCGCTATTTGTTTGTGCTCAAAGTGCGTCAACCGGATCAGGAGCATTCCTTGCTGATCTGCATCGATCCCGGCGCCCCCCGCGTGCATCTGACGCAGGATTCCCGGGAAAACCCGCCAGAACCCTCCTCGTTTTGCATGCTGTTGCGCAAGCATCTGATTGACGGACGAATCGCCGCCGTTACCCAGCAGGCGGAGCTGGACCGGGTATTGCATATCCTGGTGGATATCCGGGGCGGTCAGGGAAAAATCGACACCAAAATCCTCACGGTTGAACTCGCCGGTAAGAACAGCAATCTGATACTCTGTCAGAACGGCCTCATTCTGGACTGTGCCCGCCGGGTCGGGTTCAATTCCAGCCGGGTTCGCCAGATTGTTCCCGGGACTGCCTACATGCCGCCGCCCGTCAAGCCCCGGCTGAATCCTCTGGAAACTTTCGCGTCCGAATTGGCTGCCGCTTTAGCCGGGACGGCGGAACAGCCGCTTAGCAAATCGCTGATGTCGACCGTCGCGGGTATCGGCCCGCAGGGGATCGCTGAAATATTGCACCGGGCCGGCCTGAAGCCCGCTGACCGGTTCGTCGCATTGGCGCCGGACGGACAAGCAGCCCTGATCGACGCTTATCGTTCGTTCATCGAACCGCATCGGCAATCGCCGGCAACGGCATATGTGGCCAGCGATGCCGATGGCCATCTGCTAATGGTGGGAACCTTCGACCCCACTTCCCTGACGGCGGACAGGCTGCAGAAATTCGCGTCCCTGAATGCCGCGCTTGCCCACGCCGCCACATTGACTGCGGCTCCTAAAACAGACCTGCATCTAGATACGGTGCACCGGGTCAAAAGCGAGCTTGAGAAGTTGAACCGCAAGTTGGGATTATTGACGCAGGAACTGGCGGAATCGCAAAATGCCAATGATTATCGACGGTTTGCCGATTTGTTGCTGGGCAACCTTCCTCTGCTTTCCACCGGGTTGCGAACCGTCCAGGTTCCTGATCTGTATGCGGAAGAACTCGCCCCGTCCGGCGCTGCGCCAATGGTGGAAATCGAACTGGATCCGGCGCTGGCGCCGATGGCCAATGTTCAGAGATATTACCGAAAATACGCCCGGGCGAAACGGGGGCAGGAACTGATTCAACTTCAGATCGACCAATGCCGCGAAGATATCCGATACCTGGAGAGTGTGGCGGTGGCTCTGGCGGAATCGATTTCCCGGCAAGAATTGCTGGAGGTGATCCAGGAACTGGCCGACGCCGGCTATATCCAGGCTTCCCAACGTCCCCGCTCCCACAGTAAGCCTTCGGAGCCCCGTAAAATCGTCTTGCCGTCCGGGTCTGTCATTTTTGTTGGGCGCAACAATCGTCAAAATGACCTGGTGACGTTCAAAACTGCCCAGCCGCGGGATCTTTGGTTTCACACCAAGGATATTCCCGGGTCCCATGTGATCTTGCGAAGCGGCGGAACAGTTCCGTCAGCCCCGGACATAGAAAAGGCGGCGCATCTCGCCGCCTGGTTCTCCAAGGCCCGTGAATCGGCAAATGTTCCCGTCGATTATACGGAGCGCCGCTATGTCAAAAAACCGGCCGGCGCCAAACCGGGCTTTGTCATTTATGAAAAGCAAAAGACGCTGCGGGTAACCCCCGACAGCTCCATGGTTGACGCTCTGCTGAACCAAGGCGTCAGGCCGTCATCTCCTGGATGACCACCCGGTCCTCACCGTCGATCTCGCCTAATTGGACGCTGACGGTTTCGCGGTGGGAAGTCGGGACGTTCTTGCCGACATAGTCGGCCCGGATCGGCAATTCCCGGTGCCCGCGGTCGATCAGGACGGCCAGCTGGATGGTCTGCGGCCGGCCGATATCCATGATCGCATCCAGCGCGGCCCGGATCGTGCGCCCGGTATATAGAACATCATCCACCAATATGACATTCTTGCCGTTGATGTTGCCGGGAATTTTCGTTTCCCGGACCACCGGCTGATAGCCCAGGCGGGACAAATCATCCCGGTACAATGTAATATCCAGGACTCCAAACGTTATCGGCGTAGCTTCGATCCGGCGGATTTCCTCCGCCAGACGCTCGGCCAGGGGAACTCCGCGGGTGCGGATTCCCACGAGCACCAGATCGGCGCTACCCTTATTTTTTTCGACGATTTCATGCGCCACGCGGATCAGGGAACGCCGGATGGCATCGCCATCCATCAGCAGGGTTTTATCCACCAAGTTTGTCATCAGACCTCGCCTCCCCTTCGGTTTATGCAGAACTGTCAGCGGAGCCGTTCCAGCAGCAGCCTCATGTCAGCCGGCAACGGCGCGGTAAAACTCAGCAATTCACCGCTCTGCGGGTGACGGAAATGAATTTCCGCCGAATGCAGCGCCTGTCCCTTGATGAATTTTTTGATCAGTGAATCTTTCGGCAATGCCGGACCATATTTCGGATCACCGACCACCGGATGGCCAATATGTGCCAGATGAACCCGGATCTGATGAGTCCGGCCGGTTTCCAGCCGGCAGTTCACCAGCGAATAAGCACCCAGTTGTTCCAGCACCTGAAAATGAGTTACCGCCGGCTTACCGCCCTGCCCCACCACCGCCATCTTTTTGCGATCTCTGGGATCGCGGCCGATCGGGCCCGTCACGACGCCTGCCGGCTGGGCGAACACGCCATAAACAATGGCGATGTAGATACGGCCGGCCGAATGGTTTTTGATCTGTTCGGCCAGGGCGACATGCGCCTGGTCCGTCTTGGCCACCAGCATTGCACCGGAGGTGTCCTTGTCCAGCCGATGGACAATCCCCGGACGAATGACCCCGTTAATTCCGGACAAATCCGAGCAATGCGCCAACAGTGCGTTGACCAGCGTGCCCCGGTAATTGCCGGCAGCCGGGTGGACCACCATGCCGCGGGATTTATTGACGACAGCCAGATAGGCATCTTCGTACAGAATATCGAGGGGGATTTCTTCCGGAGTGACTTCGGAGGCTACTGGCGGCGGCAATTCCAGACAAATCCTGTCGCCGGCGGTCAGGGTGAAGCCGGTTTTACTGCGCGGCTTGCCGTTGACACTGGCTTTGCCGTCGTGGATCAGCCGCTGAATAAAGGAACGGGTCAGATCAGGCAGCCGGGCGGCTAAAAATACATCCAGCCGGCTGGGCGCATTTGCCGCTTCAACCTGAAATTCCCGATAGTCAGTCATTCGTTCCCTCTGCGCCGGAATCCGGCGGTTCCGGCATGAATAACAGCACATACGCAAGACAGGCGACGCCGCAGACAATGCAGATATCCGCCACATTGAAAATCGGCCAGATCCGGAAATCAAAGAAATCAACGACCTGCCCCAGTCGGATCCGGTCGATCAGATTGCCGACCGCGCCACCGGTCAACAAGCCGGCTCCCAGTTTCAGCAGCGGCCGGTCTGCCGGCAGCCGCGGGTAAATATAGGCAACGCCACCAATCAATAAAACGGCGACCAGCACAAAAAACCAGATCTTATTCTCCAGAATCCCGAAAGCAGCCCCGGGATTCAGGATGTAAGTGATGTGAAAGATATTGGGGATGACCGGCGCAGACTCGCCGTAGGCCATGCGCGACTGAATCCAGTATTTCGTCGCCTGGTCCAACAATACGACTGCAGTTGACAAGCCAATAAGCGCCACGATACTCTCCTTACTGTTCCGCTGCCTTAACCATATCACGTTGCCGGCTTAAATGCCAGACTTCGCCATCACATCGGCGCAGCGCTTACAAAGTCCGCCCTCTCCCGCCTGGTCGGTGACCAGGTCGGCATGAATCCAGCAGCGATCGCACTTGGCTCTGGGCGATGCCAAAACCGCAACCGCCAACGGCACTTCCTCCGAACGGAAGGCGCCGGTCGGCGCCTGGTCAACACCGGCGACGAGTTCTGCCGACGACACGATGAAATAAGTAGGCAGGTCGGATTGGATGGCCTGCAACAGTTCCAGGGCGCTCCCCTCCGCATAAACGGTAACCGCGGCATCAAGCGAGTTGCCGATTTCCTTGTTTCGGCGAGCGATTTCCAGCGCCTTGGTGACTTCGCCGCGCAGTTCCAAAAGCTCGGACCATTTGGCAGCCAAATCGGCCTGGACATATTCGGGATGGGCGGCCGGCCAGGGGGCCAGTTGCACGCTTTCCGGCATTCCATCGCGTTTTTTCATGTACTGCCAGACCTCTTCCGAGGAGAACGTCAACACCGGCGCGACCAGCACCACCAACGATTGCAGCAGCTCATACAGAACCGTCTGCGCCGCCCGCCGCTCCGTTGAATTCGGAACCGACGCGTACAACCGGTCTTTCAGAATATCGAAGTAAATCGCGCTCAGATCCACGGTACAGAAATTATGCACGGTGTGATACAGCGAGTGGAACTGATATTCGTCATAGGCTTTCGTTACTTTCTCCCGCACCTGCTCCAATCGCAGCAGCGCCCACCGGTCGATCTCCTGCAGACTTTCATAGCCAACGCCGTCGCAGTTCGGATCGAAATCGTACAAATTCCCCAGCATATACCGGAAAGTATTGCGGATCTTGCGGTACACTTCCGACAATTGCTTCAGGATCTCATTGGAGATGCGGATGTCAGCCTGATAGTCGGCGGAGGCCACCCATAGCCGCAGCACATCGGCGCCATACTGTTTGATGACTTCCTGCGGGTAGATCGTATTGCCGACGGATTTGGACATCTTGCGGCCTTCGCCGTCGACGACGAAACCATGGGTCAGCACAGAACGATACGGCGCCGTGCCCCGGGTCGCGACCGATGTCAGCAGCGAGGAATGGAACCAGCCGCGATGCTGATCGCTGCCTTCCAGATACATTTCAGCCGGCCAGTGGAGTTCCGGACGCTGAGTCAGAACCGCGGCATGGCTGGAGCCGCTGTCGAACCAAACGTCCATCGTGTCGGTTTCCTTGCGGAACGTGTCATGACCGCAATGCGGACAGACAAAGCCGTCCGGCAGAATCTCCTTGGCGCTATGCGACCACCAGGCGTCGGAGCCTTCCCGGGTAAACAATTCACTGACCGCCTTCACGGTCGCATCGTTGATGATATGCTCACCGCATTGTTCGCAGTAGAAAATCGGAATCGGCACGCCCCAGACGCGTTGGCGCGAAATGCACCAATCCTTGCGGTCGGCGATCATGTTGTGGATGCGTTCTTCGCCCCAGGCCGGGATCCAGTCCACGTCCTCGATCGCTTTCAGGGCAGCCGCCCGGAAACCGTCAATCGAAGCGAACCATTGCTCGGTGGCCCGATAAATGATTGGATTCTTGCAACGCCAGCAGTGGGCGTATTGATGCCGAATCGTTCCTTTGCCCAGCAAGGCGCCGGCAGCCGCCAGATCCTTGATGATCGGCACATTGGCGTCATAAACGAACATTCCTTCGTATTTGCCGCCTTCCGCCGTGAACTTGCCGGCGTGGTCGACCGGATTGATGACCGGCAGGCCATATTTCATACCGGTTTCAAAGTCTTCCTGGCCGTGTCCGGGCGCGGTGTGCACGCAGCCGGTGCCGGCTTCCAGCGTCACGTAGTCGGCCAGCACCACTGGCGACAGGCGATCCAGCAACGGGTGACGGAACTTCATGCCGTCGGCGTCCGTTCCCTTGAATGTACTCAAAATCTTGAATTCTGCGACCCCTGTGGCCTGCTTTACGCTATCCAACATGCCGGTGGCCATCAGATAAACCTCATCCCCGTTGGCGACCCAGGCGTATTCGAATTCCGGGTGAACAGCAATTGCCACGTTGGCGGGAATCGTCCAGGGCGTCGTGGTCCAGATCACGCCAAAGGTTTTGCTGCGATCGACACCAGCAGGCAAAAAGCCTTTGTCATCCACCAACGGAAATTTGACATAGATAGTATTGGATTTTTTCTCCGCGTACTCGATTTCCGCTTCCGCCAGCGCGGTTTCACAGCTCGGGCACCAATAAACCGATTTCAGGCCCTTATAGATGAAGCCCTGTTTGGCCATCTCGCCGAACACTTCGATCTGTTTGCCTTCATACGGCGCGTTCAGAGTGATGTAGGGATGGTCCCAGTCGCCGGCCACGCCGAGACGCTTGAAATCCTCCCGTTGCATGTCCAGACATTTCAGCGCATATTGCCGACATTCCCCGCGCAAGTCCAGCGGATCCAGTTCGTGCCGGTTCAGCCCCAGAATTTTGATGGCGGCGTGCTCGATTGGCAGTCCATGCGTATCCCAGCCGGGCACATAGGGAGAATCGTAACCCTGAAGCGATTTATATTTGATGATGATATCTTTCAGAATCTTATTGAGCGCTGTGCCGATGTGGATATTGCCGTTGGCATACGGCGGCCCGTCGTGCAGCACGAACTTGGGCCGGCCGGCGGCAGCCGCCTGTTTCTTTTCGTAAATCTGTTCGTCCTGCCAGTATTTGAGCATTTGCGGCTCCCGTTCCGGCAAATTCGCCCGCATCGGAAACTCCGTCTGCGGTAGGTTGAGTGTTTTTGAATAATCCACAATTACACCTCCAAAAAGTAAAGCCCTCAGCATCCCGGCAAGGGACGAGAGGACTTATTCCCGTGGTACCACCCTAATGACCCGTTGCAGGCCACTTGAAACGCGCTAACGGGCGTCAGGCGGCGGAGCCTACTGCTAGTTCGGTCCGCGGCTTCGGAGTGATCTTCCCCACAATCCGGTTCACCGGGCTTCCACTCTCCCCGGTTCGCTGCAACCGTAACATGTGGCTACTCGTCTCCGTCATGGCCTGTATCCAATAATAAAACTTTACCGATATATTATACCGAAAGCATGCAAAACCGTCAAATAAATCACCAAATATGTCGTTTCCCGGTTACTACTAACGTCCGGGAATTCGATCCTCGCAGGGGACCGCCGTCTGACATTTGCCGCAGCCATATCTCGGTGAAAATTGTTTCAGGACCCCGTCCAGATAATTGGAACAGATGGCGTGATTTTTCCCGGTCTCGTCGATGGCCTGCGGTGGACAACGATGGATGCAAGCCCCGCAGTGCGTGCAATTCTCCTCAATCTCCTTGTAGTATCGCGGTGTCGGCTTGAGCGGCAAATCGGTCACCACGCTGCCGAGCCGGCCAGCCGATCCCCGTTCAGTGATTAGCGACCGATTAAGGCTCAAAGTTCCCAGACCGGCGATAAAGGCCACATGGCGTTCGGACCAGTTGCTGCGTCGATTTATGATGGTAAATCGGCGATCCAGGGCAGGAACCAAAGCCTGGTACCCTTGATTCCGCAGCCAGTCGGCAATAGCCTGAGCCAGGGCATTATTGAAAGTCTGTCCCTCAATCCGGCCGTACAGCCATTCTGTCGACGGCAGTCCCGCCTGACGATTCGAGTGCCGGACGGCTGGGGTGAACGGCAGAAAATAAGAGATGACCGATGTACTGCCCGGCAGCCATTCTTGCGGCAGCAGATGATGATCTCCCACTGCTGTCGGTTGTTTCAGCTGTTCAAACAGCGAATCATCCGCTGAGGCCACGCCCACAATCGGAACATCGAAAATCTGTAAATCCGATAGTTCGGCCACTTTGTTTAAAGGACTGGTTCGGGTAAATTCCGCCATAAATTGCTCAAGTGAGTTCAGCACAGTCAGCACTTCCTTGCTTTATATTGTCCTCGTCGCTTTCATTGTATGCGCCCCGACGGAATTGGTCAACAAAAATAGAGCCCCCGCAGGGGCTCTCAAACTCCAATAAATTGCTCGTTACAGTTTTTCGGCCACCGACTTCGCCTGCAGGAATAACAACAGGTAATCGGCGCCGCCGGCCTTTGAATCGGTGCCGGACATGTTGAAGCCGCCGAAGGGTTGTATCCCGACCAGCGCGCCGGTACATTTCCGGTTGAGATATAGATTGCCGACGTGAAAATCGCGCCGCGCCTGTTCGAGTTTGCCGCGGTTGCGTGAATACACCGCGCCGGTCAGACCATATTCGGTACTGTTGGCGACTGCCAACGCTGCGGCAAAGTTGTCGACCGGAATGATCGCCACCACCGGCCCAAAGATTTCTTCATTGGCGATACGGGCGGTCGGCGGCACATCTACGAACACGGTCGGTTCGATATACCAGCCCTTGTCGCCGGCTTTACCGCCGCCCACGGCCAGCTTGGCTTCCTGTTTGCCAATGGCGATGTAGTCAAAGACTTTTTGATAGGCGCTGTCATCGATGACTGGACCAAGGTTTACGCCGAATTCGGCGGCCGGTCCCACTTTCAGAGCTTTCGTCTTTTCTACGACTTTCGCGACCAATTGCTCATAGACGCTCTTTACGACAATGGCGCGCGAACAGGCCGAGCACTTTTGGCCCTGAAAGCCGAACGCCGAAGTTACGATGCCGGAAGCCGCTTCTTCGATGTCCGCCTCGTCGTCAACGATGATCGCGTCCTTGCCGCCCATTTCGGCGATTACCCGCTTGATCCANNTTCCGCCGCCAACTTGTTGATCCGCAAACCGACGTCCCTGGAGCCGGTGAAGTTGATAAATCTTACCTGTGGATGTGTCACCAATACGTCGCCGATGCTGCCGCCGCTGCCAGGGAGATAGTTGACCACGCCGGCGGGCAATCCTGCTTCCTCGAACAGTTCCATCAGTTTGGCCGCAATGACCGGAGTGCTGCTGGCCGGTTTCATGATCACCGTGTTACCGGCAACCACCGCCGCCGCCGTCATACCGGTCAAAATCGCCAGCGGGAAATTCCAGGGCGGAATAACTACACCGACTCCCAGAGGAATATAGACACATTCGTTATGTTCGCCGGGAAAGCTGGCAACCGGCATTCCGCTTGCATACCGCAACATTTCTCGTCCATAGTACTCCATGAAATCAATCGCTTCTGCCGTATCGGCATCGGCTTCCGCCCAATTCTTCCCGGCTTCTTCAATCAGCCAAGCGGAGTACTCGAACTTGCGCCGTCGTAATATGGCCGCTGCTTTGAATATTACCCGGGCCCGGGCTTCCGGCGCAAAGTTTTTCCAGGTTTTGAAGGCTTCACTCGCTGCCTGAACCGCTTTATTGGCCAGATCGGTATTCGCTCTGGCCACGGTGCCAACCACTTCGGCCGTGTTGGAAGGATTGGTCGAAGTGATGCGTGCCTCGGTGTCGATGGCAATTCCACCGATCTTCAATGGATAGTGCCGCCCCTTTTGGGAAGCTACGAGGGCCAGTGCCGCTTCCATCGCCGCCTTGTTTTCCGGCAGAGAAAAATTGGTGAACGGTTCATTGCGATACTCTGTCAACATGTTTGTCATCCTCCCTAAAATTCAAATAATTATGAAGCCGGTTATACGACGGATGGTTCAATAAACAACTCGCCGCGTTGGAATCTGCCGGCATCAAACATATCCACCGGTAAGACTGTCGGCAACCCCAACAACTTTTCGGCGACAATTCTGCCGACCACGGGAGAAATCATGAACCCATGACCACTGAATCCCGCTGCAATATGCAGGCCGTCCACTCCGCCGACAGGCCCTAAAATCGGCTGGCGGTCGGGTGACATATCATACAGGCCGGCCCATTGCCGGATCACATTCAACCCGGCCAAGCCCGGCAACACCTTCAGTACTCTGCGGGCCATTTCCTGCAAAAATTCCCAGCTGGAACGAGTATCGAAGGATTCCGGTAAATCCGGATGGCCGATTCCCATGATGAAACTGCCATGGGGGCTTTGCTGGCAATAAAGGTTATGATGAAAACTCATGACCATCGCTTCCTGAACCGGATCCACCGGCTCCGTCACCAAAATTTCGTGCCGTTCCGGGTACAGGGGAATTTCGACGCCAACTGTCCGGCACAGCGGTTTTGAGTACCCGCCGGCGGCCATGACCACATGCGACGTCGAGATGTCGCCGGTCGTCGTCTTTACTTTACGGATATTGCAGCATTCCGCGTAAAGACCGGTGACTTCCGTATAAGTCCGGATTTCCACTCCCAGACGCCGCGCGGCCCGGGCGTAGGCTTCGGTCGCCTTGAAGGGATTGCAGTGGCCGTCCTTGGCGCAAAAGGTGGCACCGATCATCCCGTCCGTGTTTAACAGCGGCACGATTTCCTTCGCTTCCTGCGGGGTGACCCAGCGTGCCGGAATATCGAGAGTATTTTGCAACTCCAGATTCTTTTTAAACTGGCCGGCCATTTTTTCGGTATAGGCCGGCATCAAATAGCCGCCTTGATGCAGTTCGATATCGACATCGACTTCCAACAGCTCGGCCAAGTTTTCCAGCATATGCGTGCTTTCCCGCGACAAGAGGCAGTTCGTTTCCGTTCCCCACTGCATCNNCCGCAGCGCCCGGTCGAGCCGCTGGCCAGATAACCCCGTTCCAGCAGAATCACCCGGCCGGCTCCCAGCCGGGCCAGATTGTAGGCAATCGAACAGCCGACGATTCCGCCGCCGACAACAACTACGTCCGCTGTATCAATCATCGCCGTCACCTCCCGTTAGCGCACCCAGCTTGATCGCCGCCGTCGGTTGCCGGAACGTCGGCAACTGAATTTCGCCTACGGATTTTCCGGTGGCTTTCGACAGTTCCTGAGCCACGATCGGCATGCAGGTACGGCCCTGGCAAGGTCCCATGCCGCAGCGGCAACGGCGCTTGATTTCTTCGGTAGTATGCGCTCCTTGCTCGATATGGCCCCGAATCTCCGACAACTTGATATCTTCACACCGACAAACGATGATGTCATCGCTCATGCCCGCACCTCCCCACTCAAACGGATATTGCGCACTGCCGTTGCCATAGCCGCTGTTACCGCCAACCAGAGTATCGTGGTCCGATTTTTTTGTTCCTGCACCTTGACTACACGTGCAGAACCGACGGCTGCTCCCTGCCGGTCCAGGGCTGTCACGGAATCGCCGGCCTGCGGCAACGGCCGGAATTCGTAAGGGATTTTCAACAAAGCCGTATCTTCGCCATAAGAATAATCCACCACGAAAATGGCCAGTCCCGGACATCTACCGACGCAGACCCCGCAACCATTGCACTTGTCCGGATCAAAGACGGGACGTTGGCTGATATTTTCCGGCATGGTGATGGCTCCGCGCGGACAAGCGTCAGCGCAGGGATTACAGGGAATTTCCTGAAAGCATTCGATCACGGCCACCGCGCCGCGTCGCCGTCGGTCCGGCGTCGGTAACACCGCCTGCAGGTCTTCGGCGGTCGCCGTTCCATCAATCGCCAACATGTTACATCGCCTCCTCCAGCATCACTTTGCATAAGCCATGGCAAACTTTTGCGCTCAGCGGGCCAGAGCGCAGCGCATTCAGTTGCTGTTTCGCCGCCCGATAGTCCGCCGCAAAATCCGCCGTCTGATGATTCAGGGCGAATGCGGCGGCCAGGCCGGCGAGTTTTCCTTCCACCATGGCGGCCGATGCCTCTTCCACTCCTGCCACGTCGCCGGCGACATAAACGTTTTTATGCGTCGTTTGCAAATATTCATTGCGCCAGGGAACATAGCCGCCCAACTCCGGCACAAAATTCATTTTGCAGCCGGCCTGCCATAAAAGCTCCGTCAACGGGCTTAGGCCGACCGCCAGACAAAGGCCGTCCACCTCGAACAGTGTATCGGTACCGGGAATCATGGTCCATTTTTCGTCCAGCCGACAGACGGTAACTCCTGTCAGCTGAGTCGTTCCATGCGCCTGCCGGATCGTATGTCCGGTTAAAATCGGCACTCCGCAACGCCGGATTTTCGACGCATGAACCCAATAGCCGCCGATCCGCGGTGCCGCCTCAATGACCGCCGCTACTTCCACCCCGGCCTGGAGCAGTTGATAAGCAACTATGACGCCGATATTGCCGGCGCCGACCATAAGTACCCGTTTGGCCGGCATTACTCCGTACAGGTTCATTAGTGTCTGTACCGCTCCCGCGCCGTAAATTCCCGGCAAATCATTGTTCGGAAAAGCCAGGGCCTTTTCCGACGCTCCAGTGGCTACGATCAACTTGCGGGGACGGAACGTGCGAAAGTTTTCGTTCCGTTTAACGGTGAGGACTCCATCTGGATAGTAACCAAGCGCGGTGGCGTTGGTCCAAACTTCAATTTTTTCTTGTTGCGCGATCTGTTCCATCAAGGTATGGGCGATGTCAAAACCGCGTTCACCGGCAAACTCTTGGCGTGACCCAAAAAATTTATGAGTCTGCTTGACCAACTGACCGCCCAACGCCTGGGAGCGCTCCAGCAGCAAGACGCCGGCGCCCATTTTCGCCGCATGAACGGCCGCCGACAAGCCCGCCGGTCCGCCGCCGATAACAACAATATCCACTTCCTTCACGCCAGACGCCCCTTTCCATCCTGGGTTTCAACCGTCATTCCCGCCCGCAGCGGTTCGACGCAAACGCGAATGTTGGGTACGCCGTTGACCGTCATCAGGCAGGAGGAACAATTGCCGATCGCGCAGAAAAGGCCGCGTGGCCGATGATAGCGGGGACTGTGACGCAACACCCTGACCCCCGCATCGTGCAGCGCCGCTGCGATCGGTTCCCCTTCGCGCCCGCTGAGCGCCTGGCCGTTGAATGTGAACTCGACGGTCGCCGCATCGGCAAACGCCAAGATGGGATGATTCTCGATTCGCACTTTCAACACCTCGATTCATAAATGCATTTGGCTTGTAACATTGCAAGTTCCATGCCAATCCCAGAATCATCCCGAAAGGCTATTCCCTGCTATCTGCCGGTGTGCCGCCAAAGACCTTGCTGAATCGCCTTTTATCGCTTTGGGGGCATAAAAAAAAAGTACTACGGGAACTGCCTGCTTCGGCAATCTCGTAGTACATTTTCTTTTGTTTTGTCCTCTATAAATCGTCAACTTTTTGACAAACCGTCAGTTTTTCGACAATTTATGCCCAACTTGGCCATTTTGTAATAAAGCGTGCTCCGGGGAACGCCCAGCCTTTGTGCCGCCATCGCCCGGTTGCCGGCCACTTCTGCCAGCACTTTGACAATCAGGTCGCGTTCCAGCTCCGCCGTTGCGTCCGGCAGCGGATAATTCGTGACCGAAGTTCCATCGTTTCCGCCCGGTGTCACAAACTGCTGCGGCAAGTCCCGCGTGCCAAGTATTTCAGTTTCCGACAAAATAACCAGCCGCTCCAGCACATTGAGAAACTCCCGGATATTACCCGGCCACTGGTAGCGCAGCAGCGCCGTCATTAGGGTTGAATCTGTCCGGACAATGTTCTTGTTGTGCAAAGCGCAAAAATACTGCAGCCCGCGATGAAATAGTTCCGGAATGTCATCCAGTCGCTCCCGCAGGGGCGGCAAGGCAATCGTGACCACGTTTAGGCGATAGTACAGGTCTTCGCGAAAATTCCCGCAACGGATCATTTCTTCCAGATTTCGATTGGTAGCGGCAATCACCCGAAAATCGACCGTAAGCGGCGCGTTGCCGCCGACCCGATACAGCGTTTTCTCCTGCAAGGTGCGCAACAATTTAACCTGCATCTCCCGCGGCATGTCGCCCACTTCGTCCAGCAGAATCGTTCCACCATTGGCTTTTTCGAGCAGGCCGATCCGTCCCTTGCGTCCGGCGCCGGTGAAGGCGCCCGGTTCATAACCGAAGAGTTCGCTCTCAAACAAATTGCCGGGAATGGCGCCACAATTGATCGCCACATAAGGCCCGGACACCTGGCTGCCCTCGTGAATGGCCCGGGCAAACAGTTCCTTGCCGGTACCGCTTTCCCCCCGCAACAAAACCGGAACGCTGGTTGTCGCCACTCGGCGCGCCAGGTTTACCGCGTTACGAATGGCCTCGCCCCGGCCGTGAATGGAAAAGAACGGATCCTTTCGGGTATGAATCTCGGTCAGTGTCTGCTTTAACGTCTGCATTTCCTGATTCTTTTGCGTTAATTGCCGGTTCAGCTGAACCAGTTCCGTAATGTTCCGCTCTGCGGAGATCGCGCCGAGAATCTGGCCATCCCGACTGATCGGCCGGGCATTGATCAGCACATGGGTGTCCGGGCAGGGGGCATGATATTCTTCATTAACGATTTGCCGTTTCTCCATAACCTCGCGGATCCGCAGATTGGAAAAATAGCGATTGATCGGTTGGCGCAAAATTTCGTCGCGGGCAATTCCATACAGCGATTCCGCGCGATGGTTCCAGGCCACTACCCGATTTTCTTCATCAATCATGCAAATCGCTTCACTGACGGTATCCAGCAAAGCTTCGAGTTGCGTTTGTTGGAGATGATAGAGTTCTATAAGACTCGTGAACAGTTTCTCGATGTCTTCCCAACGTCGTTCCTGCAACAAAATTGACAGTTCATCCATACTGGGAAGCATTTCGTCGACTGACTGCACCATAAAACCTCCATTGCGTTTTACTCGGTCCGAGAGCAATAAAAAAATGCCTAACATCCAATAACCGGTCAGCGCCATTGCTGAGCGGTCGTGGTCGGCATCGTTACTGTCAGTTTTCTGACACAATGTATTATTCTTTTTGTCGCGGCAAAATCCTCCTTTTGCCGAAAAAAATTTAACGACGCTACTCAGTCGCCGTTCCGGTCTCGTAGCGTCGTATCGTATCATTGCGTAAACTGATCAGGAAATTTTGCCGAGGATCCGTCGACAGTCTGCCGACTCCATGCCAGCGATTCGGAATACCTTGTTGCGCGATTGCGCGCCGGACAGCAAGGAAACGAAAGGAAGTGCCACATTGAAGATTTCCGCCAGAAAGCGCAGACATTGCCTGGTCGCTTCGCCTTCCACCGGCGCCGCGGCAACGGCCAGTTTCAGGCACCCGTTGTGTATACCCAAAATTTTGTTCCGCCCGGCGCGCGGCTGAACCCGGACGCCGAAGGAAACGCCTTCCGGCGAATCTTTGAGCACCAGTTCCTCCACATTCACGGTCAGTTGTCGTCTTCCTCGTCTTTCTTCAACATTTCCAACTGGGCCGCCAATAAGGTTTTCTGGCGGATCCGGAAGACTTGGGCCTGCTTCCGCAATTCTTCATATTCCACGTTCATCCGTCGGACTTTCGCCGCCGCCTCATCGAGCATCTTTTGTCCGCGGACTTCCATTTCCTTCATCATCAGCTCACATTCGCGCTTCGCGTTGAGCTTCACTTCCTCGGCGGTTTCCTGGGCGATCACCAATGTGCTGTGCAAGGTGGTTTCCATGTGCTGATAGTGCTCCAGTTTGGCGGTCAAGCGTTCCACGTTCTCTTTCAGGTCCATATTGTCCTGCAACAGGCGCTCGAAAGTCTTGGCGGCTTCCAGCATAAACTCATCCACTTCGACAGGATCATAGCCCCGAAATTCTTTTTTGAACTTCTTATTATGAATATCCAGCGGTGTCAGCACAAGTCCACCCCTTCCCATTTTTCCGGATCGGTTACATGTATCTTTTCAACAGCACCCCGGTCCTTCCCTTTTTTGTCTGTCCGGTAATTTCCACAATTTCGACCCGACCGCGTCCGCGGAAAGAGATCACATCGCCAGCCTTCACCGATTGGGAAGGATTCTTGGCGTCTTTCCAGTTCACTTTTACTTTATCCGCCTGGATGTCTTCCGTCATTTGTGTTCGGGAAACGCCAAACCCAGCGGCAGCCACCGAGTCCAGGCGCAATGACGCCACGGTCGACCGGATTTCTTTGACGGTTTCCGGCCGCGGCTGCAATTCGGACAGCAGGATCGGTTTCGTTCGCACCATCGCGGCGCCAAGTCGCTGCAGTTCCTGCTGCAAAAACGGCAGAATCGAGGGATCGACCACAATTTGGCAACCACCCGGCACCATCAGGATATCGCCAACCACGCTGCGTTTGATCCCCAACGCCAATAATCCGCCCAGCACGTCGCGGTGTGTCAGTGGATAAAATTGCGTGTTCCATTCGACGCCCACCGCTTCCACCAGGGCCGGCACGGTACCGCGAAAATCCCGGCAGGCAAATACGGCCCGTACCCGTTCCGCAGCATCAAACCCACCCTGACTTTGCAGGAGCAGGCCATCTTCATAGGCAGCAACCGTTTCGGCAATGGAAAAGGCATGCGGATCCAAAAACTCAGTGACGCAGAAACGGCGGTTGTGCAAGGCCGATTCCGCCACATCCAGAATGCGCGCCGCCTGCTCGTGATCGCCGGTCGCCCGGTAATACCGAATGATTTTCTCCCGGTCGATCATTATTGTTCCTTGCCCATATCCCGGGAACGCGCAGTAGCGGCCACGACGGCTTCGATCAGGGATGCCCGGATTGAATGGGTTTCCAGCATATGTACTCCTGTAATCGCCGTGCCACCCGGCGAGGTTACCATGTCTTTGAGCTTGCCGGGGTGTTCGCCGGTTTCCAGGACCATCTTCGCCGCGCCCAACATGGTCTGGGCCGACAACAGCAACGCATTCTGCCGGGAAAAGCCGACCCGAACCCCCGCATCCGACAGCGCGTCGAGCATCAGGAAAAAGAATGCCGGTCCGCTGCCGGAAAGCCCGGTCACGGCATCCATCATGGATTCATCGACCTGAATCGATCGGCCTACCGCCGAAAACATTGCGGAAACCAAATTGGCCGCAGCTTCATCGGCGTAACTTCCCCGGGCTACCGCCGACATTCCTTCGCCGACAGCCACCGGGGTATTCGGCATGACCCGGATGACCGGCACCCTTGGCAGGAATTTTTCCAACGTTGAAATTTTGATTCCGGCCGCAATGGATACGACTAACGTCGTTTGTTTGACCAATTTGCCGATATCCGTCAACACCGCCGACATTACCTGGGGTTTAATGGTCAGAAACAGGATATCGCTCGCCGTAGCGACCGCCTGCCCGGAGTCGCCGATATTCACGCCATAACGATTCTGCAGAAACTGCAGCCGCTCCCGGGAAACATCGTATACCGTAACCTGCGCCGGTTCCAGCATTTTCTTGGCAAGCAACCCACCCATCAACGCTTCGCCCATAGCGCCGCCGCCGATAAAACCAACCTGTTTATTCTTCAGCATTCCATGATTCCTCCCAACATACTGACTAAGGCCGCCGCCATGGCAGCGCATTCGGATCCTCCGTTGCAAACCGTTCCGTCGCAAAAATCTCGACCCGGGCCGGTGCAAACAAAAAAATGGTGTTGGATACTCGTTGTACAGTCCCGCTCACAGCATACGTGATGCCACTCATAAAATCCACCGTGCGTTTGATAGTTTCGCTATCCGTACGTTCAAAATTGACCAGAACCGTTTTGCCGCTCTTGACATTCTCCGCAATCTGGCGGGCATCATCAAATCCCATCGGTTGTGTGATCACTACGGTTCCGAGCGTCATTGCCGAATCACGGACCGGCGGCAGAGCCGGAACCGGTTTCGCAGCGAGGTTGGGGGACGGCACTGGTGCCGGCGGCAAAGATTTTCGTTCCCGCGATTCCTCGACGACTTTAGGGGAGCGTTCATTTTTCCGATCAGAACGGCCGACCGCCTTATCCGGCGAATTTTTTTCTGTTTCCTCCAGCTCGTCCGACTCGACCAGCCCCAGCAGATTCCATACTTTATCCAGAAGCTTCAAAGCCATTCCTCCTCTACCTGGCAGTTCGAACGCCAAACAGTCCGGTGCCGATCCGGATCATGTTGGCGCCTTCCTCGACTGCTACCCGGTAATCATGCGTCATCCCCATGGACAGCCAGCGGAAGGCTTCCGGGTCAGCAACTTTTTCACGCAATTGTTCAAAAATGCTCCGCATTTCCCGGAAAACCGGCCGGGTCTGCGCGGCATCCTCATATAACGGTGCAATGGTCATCATGCCGCATAGGCGCAAGTTCGGCAATGAATCAACCAACCGAACCAACTCAGCCGCCTGGGCCGGTTCAATGCCGGATTTCGACTCTTCGCCGGCAACATTGACCTGGATCAGCACATCCTGAATTTTGCCGATCACCTTGGCGCAGCGATCGATTTCCCGCGCCAGCCGTTCGCTGTCTACAGAGTGGATCAGAGAAAATAACGCAACCGCCTGTTTGACTTTGTTCGTCTGCAGATGGCCAATTAAGTGCCATTCCAGAGGCAAATCCTCTAAATCCGCTGCCTTCTCCACAGCCTCCTGAACCCGGTTCTCGCCCAGCACCGATAATCCGGCGGCATATGCCTCCCGAATCACCGACACCGGCTGAGTTTTGGTAACCGCTATCAAAACGACGTCGTCCCGCCGGAGCGAATCACGAATCACAGCAAGGTTGTCCGCTATCACCGCACAGGCCTCCCATCCCGACATTCCATTTTTTAATTATATCGCCGAGTGACCGACCCTGTCAAAGTGCCATCAAAACGCCGAACCGGCCCGCTTTCCCCTGACTCGCCCGGTGGGAGAAAAAGATGTCGGCATGCTGCGCGGTGGAAATTCCACTGATCAAGATATTCTCAGACGAAATGCCCGCCGCGATCGCCTGCTGCCGGTTCCATTCCCAGAGATCGAGCGACCAGTGCCCAGGGCGGCCAGGATGAGCAAATGCTTCCGTTGACGGCCAGCGGGTTATAATTTGCGACAGGACCGGTTCATCCACCTCGTAATCCGTCGGACCGATGGATGGCCCGATGCCCAGCAAACAATCTTCCGGATCCGTACCGAACGTGTGCTGCATCACCGTCAGCGTCTTTGGGCCAATGGACAGGAATGTTCCCTTCCAGCCGGCATGGCTCAGTCCGATTACTTTTCGGACAGGATCATAGAACAGCAAGGGGACGCAGTCGGCAAAGAACAGCAATAACGGCAGGTCCGGCGTGCAAGTGACCAAGCCGTCGGTATCGGCCAGACGCTGCCCCGCCTGCCGATGATCCACAACTGCGACATGATCGCTGTGGATCTGTCCGGACGCGACTACCCGCGTTGCGTCCACACCCACCGCTTCACAAAATTTTTCACGATTCCGACGGATATTTTCCGGCCGGTCATTTACTTTTACGCCAAGATTCAAGGAAGCCAGGCCATTTTCACTACAACCGCCAATCCGGGTGGAAACTCCGTGTCGAAGGCCCCGTTCCCGTAATGTCGGAAACATTGCAAATTTAACGCCATTGGGATGATCTACAAATTGCATTCCGTTCATGAGTCTTCCGCCGTTCCTCCTTGTTTTCCGCATATGCCGCAACGCCGGCACATCGGCGCACATACCGCCGTCGGCGATTCCGCCAGCGCTTTTTGCAGTTCCGCCCACAAATATTCGCGGGTTACCCCGACATCCACCACTTCCCACGGGAAAACCTCCGACGGGGAATAGTCCCGATACAGGTAGTCTTCGGCCCGCAAACCAGTCAGCTTTAAGGCCGCTTTCCATTGCCGGCGTCCGCCCATAAGGTGCGCTGCCCGCAAGGCTTCCCCAAGCTGTCGGTCGCCGCGGGCCAACGTTCCTTGAATATAGGCCTCACGCAACGACTCCGCCTGAAGCCGAATCCGTTTTTCCGCTTTCAGGCCTCGTTCCAGTTGTTTCAATCGGCCGGACACAAGGTTATAGTCCGCCATCGGCAACCATTGGAAGGGAGTGAAAGGCTTCGGCACAAACGGATTGACGCTGAGTGTCAAAGTGCCGGCCGGGCCATGTTCCTGCATGCAGCGCAGGGTTTTCCNNGCGTCGATATCCGCATCCGTCTCTTCCGGCAAGCCGATCATGATATATAGCTTGACGTTGGGTATGCCGGCGCGCAGCGCCATGGCCACAGTCGTCAGCAAGGCTTCTTCCGTGATGCCCTTGTTGATGATCCGGCGAAGCCTCTCGCTGCCGGCCTCCGGCGCCAGGGTAATGGTGCGGTGTCCGCTCGCCGCCAGTATCCGGACCAATTCGGGAGTTGTAGAATCCGCCCGCAATGATGCAACCGAAGTGCCGATGTTTTCGGCAGCAAGCATATCGCAAAGCAGGTTCATATCCGGAAAATCGGACACGGCGGCTCCAACCAGGCCGACCTTCCTTTTTTGTCGGCGAGCGTTAGCGACGCCCTTACGGATATCATCCACCGAGCGGGAACGCGGCGGCCGGAAGCAGTAGCCGGCCATGCAAAAGCGGCAATGCCGGCCGCAACCCCGGGCCACCTCGATCAGATACAGACTGTCGAACTCAGTATGGTCGGCCACAATCGCCGTCTCACCGGAATACCGGCTCAAATTTTTGACCCACCGGCGCGCCACTCTGGCCGTTTTCGCGGCAAAGGCCGGAACATACAGGCCGGGCACACCGGCCAGTGCTCGAAGAATATCCGCCCGGGAAGCAGAGTTGTTTTTTTGGTCATGATATACATCAAGCAGTTCCTGAATGACCTCTTCACCCTCGCCAATCACAAATACATCGACAAAGGGGGTAAGCGGTTCCGGATTGAAGGTGGCGCAAGGGCCGCCGGCAATCACGATCGGCTGCCCCGCTTCCCTTTCTTCACACCGGAGCGGGATTCTCCCCAATTCCAGGATTTCCAGCACATGAAAATAATCCAGCTCAAATGAAATCGCAAATCCCACCAGCGGAAACTCCGCCAATGGCCGGAGAGTTTCCATTGTCAGCAGCGGCGTGCCGGTTCGCCGATGCTCCTGAAGATCNNAGGCCGTATCGGCTCGACGATTGATTTCGCGGTAGATGATCTGAAAGCCCAGATTCGACATGCCCAAATGATATTCATTGGGAAACAGCAACGCAAACCCCGTTTTTGCGCCGGGGTCGGCACGGTTGGCGCCGGTTTCGCGTTCGGCCCTCTGTTTTAAACGATTTACCAAATTCCAGTTCATAGGACTATTATGTCACACCCTCTTGTCGAAGACAACGCATGCTGTTTCTGTAAAAAATCCCTGTTCTTGCAAACAGGGATTGGTACGGGGCTTAAAACAAATATGCATTGCCGTAATTTAATACAGACTTCAAAACCCGACTCCCCTGCCATCAAAACGACCAGGCCGGATCGGTCCATTGTTTTACGGCGCCGTCCCGAAGAGACGCCGGAACATCGATCAGGCGCTGATTGGCGGATCCCCGGAAAGCCAGGGACAAGTCGCGCTTTTCCTGCTCATAGGGACCATCGACCAAAATATCCGTGTTTTGCAGCAATTGACCAACAGCCGGGTTCATCTCGGCAACCTCCAATAGCTTTTCAAACCGGTAACCCGTATACGTGACCACGGAAAGTCCCTTGTCCTTGGCCGCGGCAGCGATTATCGCCACAGCCTCGGGTTGCTGGAACGGTTCACCACCGGACAAAGTGACGCCGCTGACCAGTTTTCCGTCAGGCAAGGCGGCAATAATTTCTTCCGTCGTGGATTCGTATCCGCCTGCCGGATCATGGGTGTCGGGATTATGACAACCGATGCAATGATGGGGGCAACCCTGGACAAAGACAACCATCCGGATTCCCGGTCCATCGACGACGCTTTCCTTGACCATTCCCGCCAACTGAATCCGCATTTTCAATGCCCCGCTCTACTGGAAATGCGCCACGCGATTCCGCAGCTCAGCCTGTTTGGGATCATTGAACCGTTCAATCGTGGACAGATAGCCCGTGATCCGGCGAACCCGGCGGACGCTGCCGGCACCGCAGACCGGACAACATTCCGAATCGATCACGCCGATATGGCCGCAGGAATCGCAGAAGTCCACCGGAAAGTTGATCCCGGCATAGCCGATATCGGAATCCGCCATGCAACGCAGGATATCTTCGACCGCTTTCGGGTTATGAATGGGTGGCGAGGCGAATTCCACATAACTGATGTGGCCGGCGTTGGTGTATTTGTGGTAAACTCCTTCGCGCCGCATTTTTTCCTGGGCGCTGATCGGATAGTCGACAGGAACATGGAACGAGTTCGAATAATACTCCCGATCGGTAACACCGGGAATGATGCCATGCTCCTTGCGGTCCATCCGGACAAATCGCCCGGATAGTCCCTCCGCCGGTGTGGCAATCAACGTATAATTCAAATGATACTTTTCGGCGGCCCGATCCGTCTTGTCCCGCATGAAGGCCACGATTTCCTCACCAAGAGCCTGTGACTCGTCGCTTTCGCCATGGTGCCGGCCCGTCAGGCTGACCAGGGTTTCCGCCAACCCGATAAAACCGATTGACAGGGTTCCATGTTTGATCACGGACTCCACTGTATCTTCCTTGCTCAGCGTCTCCGAGTCCAGATACAAACCCTGTCCCATCAAGAACGGCAAATCCTTGACCTTCAGCGCGCCCTGAACCTTGAACCGGTGGTATAACTGCTCGCAGATCAAATCCAGCATCGCGTCCAGCTGCTGATAAAATTTCATCAGATTCCGTTCGGATTTTATGGCGATTCGGGGTAAATTAAGGGTGGTAAAGCTCAGATTGCCGCGGCCGTCCGTCACGGCCGGTCCGTTCACATTGGCCATAACCCGGGTTCGACAACCCATATAGGATACGTCCGTCCCGTAAGGTTTGTTGAACGAGGAGTCCATGAAGCTGAAGGTTGGATTCAGACGTTTGGAAGCCACCCGGATGGCGAGCTGGAACAGGTCGTAGTTCGGATCACCCGGATCGAAGTTAATGCCTTTTTTCAGGCGGAAAATGACATTCGGAAAAATGGGATTTTCGCCTTTTCCCAACCCCTTCTCATAGGCCAACAGCAAGTTGCGGGTCACTGCCCGGCCTTCCGGTGTCATCTCCGTTCCAACATTCAGGCTGGAAAAGGGCACCTGGGCGCCGGCGCGGGAATTGTGCACGGATACCCC
>DCTI01000006.1 GCA_002329525.1 Negativicutes bacterium UBA1444 | reverse complement strand
CCCGTCTGCTGATCCGTCCGGTGATCCGTCCGGTGACGGGTCCGCTTTTTCCTCATACAGCTGCGTCAGGCGGAAGTGGGATATTTCGCCACCGACCGTTGCCATGTCCGCTTCCAGCAACCCGGCCTCGATCAAGACATTCCGGGCCCGTCGCAAGGTATTGACGGACACTCCGCCCATCATTCGGCGCAGGTCGGTCACGGACAAGGAGAACTCCTCGGGCCAGAGACGAATATTCTGCTCGCCGGTCAAGGTGTACCACAACAGCTGGGCCGAGGCGGGGAGCGTATGCTCCCCGCGCCAGCGCCGGAATCCATTGAGCTGGCTGATGTAGTTCATTCGATCACGACCGTATTCGCTTCGATATAAAATCGCAGGTCCGCCACGGTAATCCGCACGGCCCGGTTCACTTTCGCATACAGAAGTTTGCCGTCATGGCACAGGCGTTCGACCGTCCGCCGGCTGACCCGTAGTAAGTAGGCGACTTCCTGCAAACATAGCAAGGTGGTTCCGGCAACATTCCACAGATTGAGACTGGGATCAGGACCCAGCGCAGTGCAAAAATGGCCATCCGGATCCACGATTAGCTTGCGTTTCGAATATTTGAGTTTTGAATGGTTACTCATGGTGTTCTCCTCTCTACCGTCGTTTTTCATTTGTCAACAATTCGTTCAACCGGGTCGGCGAAATGCCGAGCTCATCGCAAATGGCCGTGACCCGCTCGTAGCTGGCGCTGCGGCGGCCGGTCTCGATCTGGGAATAGGTCGTTGTCGATATGCCGACATGGCGGGCGACGACTTCCGCTTTGATCATTTTGCCGCGGCGGATTTTTCCCAGGATCGGGCCATACAGAATCGTACTCATGGGGTCACCTCCTTTTCTGCTATTCATGTCGCGGCCGTCTGGGCCGCCGGCGGCTTGTCTGGCCGTCAGTTTTTATACTTGTTGGATTTTTCTTTCGGTTTTATTCTACCCCTTTGAAATTCTATTTCAACCTGTCTCTTTGAAAAATATCCAGCAATGGGAATAATTATGCTCGCCTCCAACCGACAGTAGCCGTCAGAAAATGACAAAAGCCGCCAACGGCGGCCGTAAAAAAAATTTTTATTTCCAATTTCAAGTTTTTTTGTCAGGGTTGTTTGCTGTTCAATAGACGGTCAGTTCTGCCTGCGCCTCCGGACAGTCCATCAGCTGGCGAGTGGACTGGAACAGCAGGTAGCGCATCTTGGCCTCGATTTGCAAAAAGCGCAGACGGGACTTGACGGCAAACAGCGTTTGCCGGCCGGTCAGCTCGGTGATCTGGCTCAGCCACTCGCCGTTGTCGCGCTCATAATCCCCGATCGGCCCCATGGCTGGTGCGGGATGGTCGCCGTAGAACCTGAGCAGCCCTTTCAGTTCTTGTTGCATGAATTCGCCGGCCGCCTCGCTTTGGCGCCCGGACTGCGGATCTCCCAGGCTGCCGTAGAAGCGCCACTTGTTGGCGATGACCGCCGGCGGTTCGAGATAGCCATAGTGAAAATAGCGATACGGAACGACCAGACGCTTGCCGGTCAGGCCCGCCAGTTTTTCATGCACCTGGCCGGTCCAGTGGATGTCGGGATGAAACCGGAACATCAGATTGTGCCGGTGGTCCAACGATTTCAGCAGGTGTGGACTCTGAAAGATCTGATAGAAGTAACCATCCACGATGCCGATCCGTTCCGGCAGTCGCGGCAGCAACCCTTTCGTCACCCGGCCGATCGCCGGCGAATGGACTTCGTCACAGTCGACGAAGATCACCCAGCGACCCGGCTCGGTGGTTTTGCGCAGTTCGTCCAGGCAAAGATCCCGACAGGGACCGAAGCCCAGAAAGGCCGATGGCACAATGGTGACCCGGCCGGCCCGATACAGGTCGGACCCCCGCATCACCGCCAGGTTCGGATGCTCCGCCAGGCCGGAGTTATCGTTGACGACAAGATGGTCCACAGCATCGCGGATGCTGGCCAGGCAGGCGCCCAGAAACGGCTCCCGCTTGGCGCCGATCAACATGACGGCGGTAATGGACAATTTGATCTCCCCTTCCGTACTCAGGAACGGTCCGGCGCTGCGGTCGTTCCTGCCAGCAGGCCCGTGCCGCCCCAGACATAAGGAATGATTTCCTCCATGGTTGGTGCCAGTTCGACCAGCCCGTAGAACTGGTAGACCAGCCAGATCATCAGCAGGTTCAGCGCCAGGGCGCGGGTTCGTTCCCCTTCCAGCCTGGCCAGGGTCAGCCCCAGGATGTAAATCATCAACAGGGCATGCGTCAGCCCGGCGAAGATGCCGCTAGCCACGAACGGGTTCCACCAGATATTGTGGGCGTGGATGTACTGTTGCCCCGACGGGTCGGCAATGCCGAGAGCCTGGCGGGTGGCCTCGCTGACCCGGGCGAAGTTGCCGGGGCCGACGCCCCACCATGGCTGGGCGGCAAACATGACCAGGCTCAGTTGCCAGAGGATGTCCCGGTGATTGAGGATCTTCAGCCGCCAATACAGCGGATCCGTCAGCTGGATCCCGGCCAGCGCCCGGACCGCCTCCGGCCGCAGCAGAAAAGCCGCCAGGGCGAGCAGGGCCAGCACTGCCGGCGCCAGGGCCAGGGCGCGGTTTCGGCCGACCCAGGCCGCGGACAGGATCCCCATCGCCATCACCGGAATCAGCAGCCGGGACGTCCCTATGACCAGGATTCCGGCCACGCCCGCCACCAGCGCCAGCCCCTGCAGAAGTCGGTCCTGTTTGGGCAGGGCCGTGCCGGCGAGGAAATGGACATACGCCGCCAGGAC
>DCTI01000063.1:510-7406 GCA_002329525.1 Negativicutes bacterium UBA1444 | reverse complement strand
ACGGAAAAATTTGTGTTCTCCAGTGCGGTGACCGTGCCGGCCTTCTCCCGGAACACTTTGGAGACATTTTCAATGCAAAGTTTGAATTCCTTCTTTTCCATCAGGCCGCCCCTCCCTTGCCCATCCAGGGAAACAGGCGATAATAAAGCCATTTGAAGGCCAGGTCAATAATGATGCCGATGACCCCGATCACCAGGATTCCCACGATGATGTTGGCGGTTTTGAGAAAACGTTGGGATTGCATGATCATGTAGCCCAGACCGGAACTGGCCGCAACAATCTCCGCCACCACCAGATAGGTCCAGGCCCAGCCGAACGTGATGCGCAGTGTATCCATAATCCCCGGCAGGCTGGCCGGCAGGATGATGCGCCAGAAAACGCTGCGTTTGGAAACGCCCAGTGTATAAGACGTGTCGATCAATTCCTGCGACACGTTTTTCGTCACATCCATCACCATTAAGGTCATTTGAAAAAAAGTGCCGAAAAAAATGACGGCCACTTTCTCCGACTCACCGATGCCCAGCCAGAGAATGAAGAGCGGAATAAAGGCCGAAGCCGGCATATAACGGATAAATCCCAAAAACGGTTCGAAAAAGGCTTCAAAAATTTTCAGGCTGCCCATCAGAACGCCCAGCGGCACGCCAATGGCCGCGGCCAGCAAAAAGCCCGCCGTTACCCGCAGTACGCTGGCGGAAATATCTTTCATCAAATCAAACTCCACGAATAATGACACCGCACTGCTGACAATCGCGTCCGGCGCCGGCAAAAAGAGAGGCGGCACCCACCCGCCATAGGTCAACAGCGACCAAACCGCCAAAAGAAGTACGAACGCCAGTCCTGCCAGCGTCCAATAGAAGGACCGAGAAATCTCCGCTTTAGGGGTGGCCCATTTGTTTGTGGCCAAAAGCAATCACCATCCATCCCGACTAATCAACCGGCCTGTCAACGTCCGGTTCCCGCTCAAAAAAGAACGGGGCCGGGAAAACGGCATCAGACGCCTTTTCCACAGCCCCGCCGCTGTCTACCGTATTATTTTAACTTGTTGATGAAAGTACTGTCAATCACATTGGTCACATCCGGAACCTTGGTCAGGATTTTCTGTCCGACATAAAACTCACCGGCGATTTTGGCGACTTCGAACAAAGCACCCGGTTTTTCTTTGGTGCCGAACAGCGCCAGATTATCTTTCAGGTTGTAAAACTGAATGGTTTTATTACCGGCCAGGGTTTCTTCCGGTTTTTCCTTCAACTCCGTCGCCATGATTTTTGCGGCTTCGTCCGGATTCTTCTGAATGAAGTCGGTGGCTTCGGACAAAGCGGCTACGATTTTCTGAACGGCGTCCGGATTGGCTTTCACAAAGTCTTCATGCAGCGCCAGAACGTCGGCGATCAGCGCCGGGGTATCCTTGGTTGTCGACAGGACGATGTTGCCGGCCGCAGCAGCCTTGGTGATGTGAGGTTCCCAAGTCACAGCCGCGGGAACCTTGCCGGCCATCAGAGCACTGGCGGCTTCACTGGCCTTCATCTCGACCGCTTTGACATCTTCATCCTTCATACCGTTCTTTTTCAGCAGGGTGCTCAGGTAAAGATGCGAGGCCGACCCCTTGTGGTAGGCGACTTCTTTGCCTTTAAGATCAGCGATGGTTTTGATGCCGCTGGCCTTGGTCACCAGCAAACCATCCGCACCGGCGGAAGCATCAAACGCCCAGACAAATTTGATGGGCACGCCTTGGCCGATGGCCGCCACGGAAACGTCAACCGAGGCCGCCATACCCTGGATTTTTTTCGCCACGATGGACTGTTTGCGGGCGCCAACGTCTTCAATCGACTGAATCTGGACATCTACGCCTTTGGCCTTGAACATTCCTTTCTGGGCAGCAACGAACAGAGCCCCGTACCCATTCCAGGGGGTATAGGCGATGATAATCGGTTCCGCTTTGGCCGCCGGAGCCGGTTGCGCCGGTTTGGCCGGTTCGCTCTTGCCGCAGCCGGCGGCGAAGGACAACACGAGCAATGAAATCAGGAGAAGGGCAATCGTTTTTTTCATGTTCTCACCTTTTCTTTCTTTATTGTACTAAAGCGATGAAAATATATATTCGCCCCAATCCTGCATTCTCCTGCTAAAAAAATTAATGCCAAAAAAATTTGCTTAAGTTGGCTGATCCGCCGAATTACGCTGTTCGTGTCCCAAAACTTCCAGCAAGGCCGCATTTTGTTCACGGGTGCCCAGGGAAATCCGCAGGAAAGACGGAAAACCCCAAGCACAGCCGCTCTTTATAATGATTCCCGCGTTCCGGGCGGCATCGACAAATGGCTGCGAATCCTGTCTGGTATCCACAAACAGAAAATTGGTCTGGGAAGGAATCACCCGCCAGCCCAAAGCCGCCAGTTTCTCGCCCAGCCAAAGCCTTTCCCGCGTGTTGCCGGTTTTTACCCGATCCAGATGTTCGTAGTCATCCAAAGCCGCCATGGCGCCGAATTGGGCCAGATTGTTCACATTGAACAGCGGACGGACCCGCTGGATCACGTTTACGATTTCCGGACGGGCAATTCCGTAGCCTACCCGCATCCCGGCCAGACCGTAAATTTTGGAAAACGTCCGAATGACAACGACATTCGAAAACTCAGGCAGACATTGGATGCCGGACACGAAGTCGGGATCAGTCACAAACTCGGCATACGCTTCGTCCAGTCCTACCAGGATATTCGCCGGCACCGCCTTTAAAAAGGTCCGCAAATCCGGGCCGTTCACCGGCACACCGGTTGGGTTGTTCGGATTGCAAAGGAAGATGATTTTGGTGCGTGGCGTCACTGCCGCCAGCATCCCGTCGAGGTCCGCCATCAAATCGTCCTGTCGGACCGGAACCTTAACGGTGACCCCTTCCATGATCGTCGCGGCGTTCAGATACTGGCCGAAAGTGGGCCAGGGAATCACCACCTCATCGCCTGGCGATACATAGGCGTTAACCAGCAGAGAAATGGTTTCGTCGCCGCCGCTGCCGATATAGACGCAGTCCATGGCGACGCCATGATGGCTGGCGATCTTTTGCCGCAACCCCTTGGCTTCCATATCATGATATCGATGAACTTCACCGGCTGCTGCCTGCATGGCGGCAACCGCCTTTGGCGATGGCCCGTAGGGACTTTCGTTGAACGAAAGTTTGGAAATGGAGTCGCGGTTCAGCAACTGGCACAGTTCCATCGGAGTCCGGTCCGCCCACCCCGGCTCATAGGACTTGATGGTGGTGACAATCGGGCGGGGTTGTGCTTCTTTGTTCGACATCTGGCAACTCTCCTGCCTATCCATTAAATTATGTCCGTGCTCAAATTTTACCACAGATCCGACCTGCAACCAACGGCTGGGGAATCGGCGGTCGGCCGCATAGAAAAGCAAGGGCCGGGAAACTGCCCCCGGCCCTTGCTGTGTCTTTTTATCAGGTCCCGCCAAATTATTCAGCGTTGAATTGATCCTTGTTCACGCCACAAATCGGGCAAACCCAATCTTCCGGAACATTTTCCCAGGCTGTGCCGGGCTGAATCCCGTGGTCAGGATCTCCTTCGGCCGGATCATACACATAACCGCAAACTGAACAGACATACTTTTGCATTCTTACTCATTCCTCCATTACTAGTTATTATTTCCCGGGATGATCCCGGTAGGGGAAACTGTAACTGATTCTAAGTCTGGAAAGGTCTTCAGCGGCTGGAACCGCCACCACCGCCCGAACCGCCGCCAAATCCTCCGGAACCGCCCGAACCGCCGCCCCCTCGGCCACCGCGACCGGCAAACAGAAACAACAAGCGGGTGAAAAAACCACCCAGAACAAACCAGTCAAACAACAGAAAGATGACCACTCCGACGCCAATCAGTATCTGCGCCCAGCCCGGCAGAGAATCGAGATCACTTGCCGTGTTGCGTTTTTTGGGACCGGTTCTTTGCGGGGCCTTAATCTGCAGTTTGTACTCTTGGGCGACTTCCTGCAGCAAGGCCATATATCCATTCAGAAGAGCGGCGTTGTAGTCGCCCCCGTCGATAGCCGGCCGCATAAATTCATCCTGAATCCGGCCAGTTTTGGCATCCGGCAGTGCCCCTTCCAGCCCGTACCCTACTTCGATCCGGGACTTTTTCTCGGCGACTGCGAACAGAATCAAAACGCCGTTGTTCAGCTGGCGATCCCCGATTCCCCATTTGCGAAACAAGGCCAGACTGTATTCTTCGATCGCCTCCCCGTCCAGGGAAGGGATCGTCACCACCGCGACCTGGGCCTTGGTACGGGATTGCAGCTCGGTACTCAGGCGATTGATCTTGTTGATGGTTTCTTTCGACAGTACCTTGCCATAATCCTGGGCATAAATATCCCGTGTCGGCACTGGCGGGATACGGGGTTCGGCTGAGACCGGCCAGGCGAGAAGCATTACGCAGCCGACAATAGCAAGCCACGCCGCTATGCGTTTAAACAAGCTGCTTCAGCCTCCTTCCGATTTGGCCCGTAACGGACTGCAAAATCAGAATTTGACCGCCGGAACCTGTTTGGCGCCTTCATCGGCCCGGAAATATTCTTTCTGGGCAAAGCCGAACATGCCCGCGATAATGCTGGTCGGGAAAGATTTCACGCGGGTGTTGAAGGACTGGACAGCCTGGTTGTAATCCCGCCGGGCCACGGCAATTCGGTTCTCCGTCCCGGACAACTCATCCATCAGCCCGATAAAGGTCCGATCAGATTTTAGCTGGGGATAGTTCTCCACTACTACCAACAGACGGGACAACGCACTGCTCAGTTCGGCGTTGGCCTCGCCGCGCGCCGCCGGCCCCTGGGCGCCGGCCAGTTTGGCTCGTGCATTGGTCACCGAGTCGATCACGCTTTTTTCCTGAGCGGCAAAACCCTTGACCGTATTGACCAGGTTGGGAATCAAATCGGCCCGGCGCTGCAGCATGGTGTCAATCTGGCTCCATTTCCCGTTCACCTGTTCTTGTTCCGCCACCAATCCATTATAGGACGACATCAGTGTCAGTCCAAACAAGCCGACGACAGCCACAATGGCAATTAAAACAATGGTTGATTTACTCATTCTTTGTTTCCCCCTTGCTTCGTTTGCCGGTTTTTCCGGAGTTCATCCATGGTTGATAAATTAGGAAAACCGGACAGTATATCATGCTCTTTTATTGTAACCAATTTCAGCTCTATTTACCAGATGGTAAGCCGCAAGACACCAGCCCAAGAATTCAGACGCCTTCCTCATGGAAGAAGCGGTGCNNAGGCAAGTTCATTCCTGGCGCTTTCGTCAATTCGTCAATCGATGCCTGACGAATCCTGTCGATGGTTCCGAAGTGTTTCCACAACGCCTGCCGACGTTTTGCACCGATTCCCCGCACATGATCCAGCACCGAGACCAGATTGCGTTTTGACCGAAGTTTGCGATGATAGCCGATAGCGAAGCGATGCGCCTCGTCCCGGATCTGTTGCAAAAGTCGGAGCGCTTCGGAATGACGGGGCAAAATCAACGGCTCACTGATGTTTTCGCGGAAAATGTGCTCAAACTCCTTGGCCAGCCCGATGACCGGGATTTCTGCCAATCCCACCCCGCGAATCACCGCCAGTGCTGATGACAGTTGCCCTTTGCCGCCGTCAATGACAATCAGGTCCGGCAACGGCTCTGCGGCTTCGCGGTAACGCCGCAGAGTAACCTCCTGCATGGATGCAAAGTCGTCAGGGCTCCCCTCCACGGTTCTCAGCTTAAACCGACGGTATTCCGCCTTGTCAGGTTCGCCGCCGGTGAACACTACCATCGAAGCGACTGTTTCCGCGCCCTGTATGTGGGAAATATCGAAACACTCGATTCGTTGCGGCAATCGTTTCATTTGCAGGCGGTCGGCCAACTCCTGCAGCGTTGCCGTTCGTTTTCCCGCCTGAGCCGCTTCCCGTTCCGACCGCTGCCGCAACACCTCGGCCGCATTTTCNNCCAGCTGTACCAATTCCCGCTTGGTTCCCCGTTGCGGCGTCAGCAGGCGCACCGATCCGCCCTTCCGCTCGCCAAGCCAGGCTGACAGAAGTTCCACCTCCGGCAAAGCTGTTGGTGTCAGGATTTCCCGCGGCACAAAGGATGCTTCAAGATAATATTGCTTGACAAATGCCGCCAAAATGTCGCCGTCAGGTTCGGCGTCGCCGCCGGACAGCAAGAACCGGTCTCTGCCCACCATTTTTCCGCCGCGGACAAAAAACACCTGCACGCAGGCCTGACTTCCCAGCCGGGCCAGGCCGAGAACATCCTGGTCGCCGGCGCCGGTCACGATGTTTTGTTTTTCCGTCACCTGTCGCACCGCCGTCAACTGGTCGCGCAAGCGGGCCGCCAACTCGAATTTCATTTCTTCGGCGGCAACCAACATCCGGCGCTTCAGATCCTTTTCCACGTCGGCCGATCTTCCTTCGAGAAACAGGCAGACCGTCCTGACCATTTCCTGATATACGGTCGGATCAATCATGCCGGCACAGGGCGCCAAACAACGCTGGATATGGTATTCCAGGCAGGGCCGCCGGCTGTCCATGCTGCGGCAACTGCGCAGCGGAAACAGTCGTTTGAGTAATGCCAATGTTTCGTGCATCGCCCCGGCGCTGGCATAAGGCCCGTAGTACTTCGCCCCGTCTTTTTCGACCCTGCGGGTGGCGTAAACCCGCGGGTACTCCTCGTTCCACGTCACCTTGATGAAGGGATAGGACTTGTCATCCCGCAGACTGATATTATAACGGGGATGATGTTTTTTGATCAAATTGCATTCGAGGATCAGCGCTTCCATTTCCGACGCGGTGACGATGGTTTCAAACGTCTGGATGCGGGCAACTAACGCTTCCGTCTTCGGGCTCAGTCCCCGCTGCTGAAAATAGGAGCGCACGCGGTTTT
>DCTI01000063.1:149-418 GCA_002329525.1 Negativicutes bacterium UBA1444 | reverse complement strand
CTTTATTCTTCCCGCCACTCTTGACCGTAGCCGCCTTCCCGTCGGATTTGGGCCGGGATGGATGCGCGGCTGCAGTTTTCCGGCGCAACGCCGGCAATACCGGTTTGAGATACTGGCCGGTATACGAAGCATCAACTGCCGCCAGTTCCTCCGGTGTGCCGCAAGCCACAACCCGCCCGCCGCGGGCGCCTCCTTCCGGACCGAGGTCAATCACATAATCCGCCCGTTTGATCACATCCAGGTTATGTTCAATGACGACGACGGAATGG
>DCTI01000063.1:0-143 GCA_002329525.1 Negativicutes bacterium UBA1444 | reverse complement strand
CCAGCCGGTCCAGCACCTCCAGAAGCCGGTGGACATCAGCAACGTGCAGACCCGTGGTCGGTTCATCCAAAATGTACAGCGTCTTTCCGGTACTGCGCCGGGCCAGTTCCGTAGCCAATTTGACCCGTTGGGCTTCGCCGCCG
>DCTI01000118.1 GCA_002329525.1 Negativicutes bacterium UBA1444 | reverse complement strand
CACGGCAAGACGACGCTGGTCGACGCGATGCTGAAACAAAGCGGCGTGTTCCGCGCCAACGAGAATGTGCCCAAGTGCGTCATGGATTCCAACGATCTGGAGCGGGAACGGGGCATTACCATCCTGGCCAAGAATACCGCGGTTTTCTACAATGACATCAAGATCAACATCGTCGATACTCCCGGCCATGCCGACTTCGGCGGCGAGGTGGAGCGCGTGCTCAACATGGTGGACGGCGTGCTGCTTTTGGTGGATGCGTTCGAGGGGCCGATGCCGCAGACGAAATATGTGCTGCGTAAGGCGCTCGAGCAAAAACTGAAACCGATCGTGGTCATCAACAAAATCGACCGACAGGATGAACGGGCCGAAGAAGTCGTGGATGAGGTTCTCGATCTGTTCATCGAGCTCGGTGCGACGGAAGAACAGCTCGATTTTCCGGTGGTGTACGCGACGGCCCGGGCCGGCATCGCGAAACTGAGCATGACGGATGAGAGCGAGAATCTTCAACCGTTGTTTGAGACCTTGATCCATGAGATCCCGATGCCGGAAGGCGAAGAGAATGCCCCATTGCAGATCATGGTGACGACCATCGACCATGATGATTATGTGGGAAAAATTGCCGTGGGCCGTGTGGTCCGCGGCACGGTGAAAACCGGCCAGATTGTTTCCGTCTTGCATCGCGACGCCGAGAGCAAGCAGAAGATCAGCCTCCTGTATGTGTACAACGGCCTGAAACGCAATGAGGTGGAAAGCGCCACGGTGGGCGACATCATCGCCATCACCGGTCTGGATGATTTTACGATCGGGGATACCCTTGCCGACCCGGAAAACCCGGAAACGCTGCCGACTATCAATATTGACGAGCCGACATTGTCGATGATGTTCATGGTGAACAACAGTCCGTTCGCCGGTAAGGAAGGCCAATACGTCACCTCCCGGCACTTGCGGGAGCGCTTGATGAAGGAAAGAGAAACCAATGTCAGCCTGCGCATCAAGGAAACGGACAGCCCCGATACCTTCGAGGTCTGTGGACGCGGCGAATTGCATCTGGCGGTGCTGATCGAGACGATGCGCCGCGAGGGGTATGAATTCGCAGTCGGCAAACCGCAGGTCATTTACAAGGAGATCAAAGGGAAAAAGTGCGAACCGCTGGAATTTCTCACGGTCGACGTCCCGCCGGAATTCATGGGCGCGGTGATGGAGCAACTGGGAACGCAACGGGCGGAAATGGTGAACATGATCGAGCTGTCGGGTTATCTGCGGCTGGAATTCATCGTTCCGGCGCGCGGACTGATCGGGTTCCGTTCGCAGTTTTTGACCAACACTAAAGGAAACGGCATCATGCACCATGTATTCCACGGCTATGCACCGTACAAAGGCGACATTCCTGGCCGGACCCGGGGTGCTTTGGTGGCGTTTGAAACCGGTGAAACCTGTGCCTACGGAATTTTTAATGTCCAGGACCGGGGCGTGATGTTTATCGAGCCGGGTCAAAAGGTGTATGCCGGCATGATTGTGGGTGAAAACACCCGCGAGCTGGATATGGATATTAATCCCTGCAAGAAAAAGCAGATGACCAACACCCGCTCCAGCGCCGCTGACGAAGCACTGCGGCTGATTACACCGCGGATCATGAGTCTGGAGCAGTGCCTGGAGCACATCAACGATGATGAACTGGTGGAAGTGACGCCGAAGAGCCTGCGCCTGCGCAAGGCGGTGCTGGATCGGAATCAACGCGGTCGTGACCGCAAACGGGCGCTGAATGCCGCCGGGGACGCAAACTCGTAATTGTTGAACATCAATTTCCGTGCAAGGTGTTCGACTGGCAGGAATAACACCGTGAATAGGCGAAGTTTGATCCTTGAGATTATCGCAGGGGAGCGATGGCTTTGAAAACGGCAACAACCGGATTCCAACGTTTGACGCTTCTGGTGCTGTTTGCGCTGATTCTGAACTTAACGCCCGGCTTTGGTGGGTTTTTCCCGCCGTCGCCAGTGCAGGCCGCATCCGCGACCGATGGGACCGACGATTCCGTTCGACCGCCGGCGGAAGAACCGCCGGAAGAGCCGCCAGCGCCGCCGGTGACTGTACGTCCGCCGTCGCCGCCAGCCCAGCCAAGCGGTCCGGCCCTGTCAATCACGGAAGTGCGTGTCCGCAATGAAGACAAGGAAGGCAACGCTCTCAGCGATTACAAAGTCAGCTTCGATTATGACGAAACTCGCTGGATTTCCTACTACATTCGTGTGGTAAACAACACGGACGAACGGCTGCAGGGCAAACTGGGCGTCCGCTATATTCAGCCGGACGGCAAGCTCAAACAAAACAGCAAGAGCCCGGCAGGGTTTACTTTCGAGCATAATGTCAACGTGGCCAATTCCCGGGAGATTACCGGCGGTTGGGGTCGGGCTTCCGGCGGATCCTTTGAACCGGGCCGGCATCGGATCGAATTTTGGTGGGAGGGCAAGCGGATCCACCAGGTGACGTTTGCGGTCAACGCCCAAGAGGCACCGCTGAAAATCACTGCCCTCAAATTGCGCAACGAGATGAATGATGGTACGCCGCTCAGCGACTACGGCTGGACTTTCGACCGGGAGGACATTCAGTACATCACCTTTTACGCTACGCTGGCCAATACTACGAACCAGCCGCAAAAAGGTCAACTGAGCGTTAAGTTCATCGGGCCGGACGGGGTCTTGATGCGCAGCAGCAACAGCCCGGAGGGGTACACTTTCAGCCAGAATATCAATATTGTAACGGTCGGGAATGTTACCAACGGGTGGGGACGTTCCACCGGTGGGTCCTATTCGTCGGGCGCTTATCGGATTGAGTTCTGGTGGGACGGTAAACGAATCGCCCAAACCTCGTTTACCGTAAAATGAAATTTGAACGGTAGACCCTAAAGGTATTACAATGGGGCGGGTGCAATGAGGCGCCGCAACCGTAAGGGTTCGGCGTCTTTTCTTTATGTTCGGTCATGTCCGGTCAGTGCGGATTTTTGCTGGATAAGTATGCAGGAAACGGGAATATTTTGTTGCCGAAAAAACGGCAAGTCTGTTATAATAAGCGAGTCGGCACTTATTGATTCTGCCGGCGTAATGAACGGGGAGGCCGGTGTCCATGTTTCAGGAAATTGTGCAGCAAATCGTTAACGGGCTGGTGCTCGGCAGCACCTACGCCCTCATTGCGCTCGGATTGACCCTCATTTACGGCATATTGGGCATTGTAAACTGGGCGCATAGCGAATTGTATATGTTGGGTGCCTTCGTGGGCGTATTTATGGTTGTCAACCTGCACCTGCCGTTTTTTGCCGGCCTGGCGCTGGCGATGGCGGTGATGGCCCTGTTCGGCATGGTGATGGATCTGCTGGTATTTCGCCCCCTGCGTTCGGCGCCAGAAATGAACATGATCATCGGGACCCTGGGAATATCCACGTTTTTGGTGCAGGCGGCGGTCATCGTATTCAGTCCGAACCCCGTACGCTTTCCCACGGAGTTTTCGAATTCCTATCTTTCCTTTATGGGCATTTCCATTACCCTGCAGCGACTGATGGTGTTCTGCGTGACACTGGTACTGATCGGAATTTTGAACTATATCATCAAATATACGATGATCGGCAAGGCGATGCGCGCCTGCGAACAGAACCCGGACGCCGCCCGCCTGATGGGGATCGACATTAAGCGGATCTCGCTGGTTACCTGCGCGATCGGCGCCGCGTTGGCGGCAGCTGCGGGAACGCTGGTCGGCCCGATATTCCTGGTATCGCCGCAAATGGGCTTGGCCACCATTTCCAAAGTGTTTGCGGTCGTCATTCTCGGCGGCATGGGCAATGTTCCCGGCGCGATCTGGGCGGCTTTTATCCTGGGTCTGGCGGAAAGCCTTACCGCCGGTTTCCTGTCGTCCTATTACAAGGATGTCGTCACCTTTCTGATTCTCATCGCGGTCTTGATCGTCAAACCGGCTGGCCTGTTCGGGCGCAGCCAGATTGAAAAGGTGTAAGTATGAAACATGGTGTGACGGTAAAAAAAATCGGCGTGGCGCTGGCGGTGACGGCAGCCCTCGCGTTTCCCTTGCTGGGATTTAAGAACTATTACCTGCATATCGCCGTTTTGAGCCTGCTGCATATTTTGCTGGCCTTGGGGCTGAATCTGATTGCCGGATACGCCGGACAGCTTTCGCTGGCCCATGCGGCGTTCTTCGGGATCGGGGCGTATACGACGGCCCTGCTGACGTTGACGCAGCATTGGTCGTTCTGGCTCGCCGCACCGGTTGGCGCGGTTGTCGCCGGACTCGCGGCCGTGGTGATCGGCTTGCCGACATTGCGGCTCAAGGGACCCTACTTTGTCATATCCTCGATGGGCTTTGGCGAAATCGTCCGGTTGATTTTTCTGAACTGGCAATCGGTGACGCGGGGGCCGAACGGACTGCCGGGAATTCCGGCGCCGGATCCGATCAATTTGGGCTTTGTCAGACTGACTTTTGAAAGCCGGACGGAAAACTATTACCTGATCCTGTGTGTTTTGTTCGTCGTCCTGGTTCTGTACTACAATCTGGTGAACTCCCGGGTCGGGCGGGCGCTGCGGGCCATCCGCAACGATTATATCGCGGCGCAGGTCATNNTCATGGGGATTCACATCGCTTTTTACCGAATTCTCGCATTTGCCGGCGGAGCCGCCCTGGCGGGCCTGACCGGCGCCCTGTATGCCGGGTACATTCGCTTCATCAGCCCCGACACGTTTACCAGCGGCGAATCGATCAACATTCTGATCATGATGGTCATCGGCGGAATGGGCACGATTGTCGGTCCGATCATCGGGGCGGTTTCCATCACTTATCTGCTGGAAACCATGCGGGTTTTTGCCGAGTACCGGCTGGTGATCTACGGTCTGCTCATGTTTGTGGTCATTTTGTATATGCCAAGGGGTGTCGCGGGGATGCTGGGAGGCCTGTGGCAACGCGCGGTTGCCGGAAAGAAGGTGGCCTGACCGATGCTGTCCTGCAAAGCGTTAACGATTCGTTTCGGCGGGCTGGCCGCCATCGATAATCTGGACTTTGAGATTGCCGCGGGGGAGATCCGCGGTCTGATTGGACCGAACGGCTCCGGCAAGACGACGTTGTTCAACTTGATCTCCGGAATCTATAAACCGACTTCGGGTTCCATCGTGTTCGAAGGGAAACCCATCGCCGGCAAGCGTACCGATGAAGTGACCCGGGCCGGTATCGCCCGGACCTTCCAAAATATCCGCCTGTTCGGTGATATGACGGTGTGGGAGAATCTGCTGGTCGGCCGGCATTGCCGCCTGAAGCAGACCGTGTTCGACGATTTGTTCGCCACGCCGGCGAAGCGTCGGGAAGAAGCGGCGGCCCGCGACAAACTGGAAAATTTACTACGGCTATTCCATATGGAGCATTTGCGGGAGGAACTGGCAAAGAATCTCCCCTACGGCTTGCAACGCGAGCTGGAAATCATGCGGGCGATGGCGTCGGAACCGCGACTGTTGCTGCTGGACGAACCGGCGGCGGGAATGAACCCCCGGGAAACCGCTCAGCTGACGGAGCAGATCCAGCGGTTGCGCGAACAGGGATTCACCGTTTTGGTGGTGGAACATGATATGCGGTTGGTGATGAATATCTGCGACCGGATTACGGTGTTGAACTACGGCAAAAAAATCGCCGAGGGCGCACCCCGGGAGATTCAGACCCATCCCGAGGTGATTCAGGCCTATCTTGGAAAGCAGGTGAAGGACAGTGCTTAAGGTCAGGGATCTATCCGTTCACTACGGCAAGATCAAGGCCGTACGAAATATCGACATGGAAATTGCCAAAGGCGAGATCGTGTCGTTGATCGGCGCGAATGGCGCCGGCAAGTCGACGACGTTGCGGGCCTTGTCCGGATTGACCAAGCCGGCTGGCGGAACTATAGAATTCGAAGGGAAGCCAATCACCGGCTGGGACGCCAAAGCGATCGTGGAGGCAGGTATCAGTCATTGCCCGGAAGGGCGACAAATTTTTCCGCGCATGACGGTTCTGGAGAATCTGGAGCTGGGTGCGTATACCCGCAAGGACAAAAATAATCTGCAACCCGATTATGACCGGATTTTCGAGTATTTTCCCGTCCTGTCGCAACGGCGGACCCAACTGGGTGGCACATTGTCCGGGGGCGAGCAGCAGATGCTGGCTATCGGCCGGGCGCTGATGTCCCACCCGAAACTGCTGCTGCTGGATGAGCCGTCGCTGGGACTGGCGCCGTTGCTGGTGGAAAAGATTTTCGAGATCATTCAGACCATCAACAGGGAAGGGACGACGGTACTGCTGATTGAGCAGAACGCCTGGCAGGCGCTGAATATCGCGCACCGGGGCTATGTGCTGGAGACGGGGTGCGTGTCGATCACCGGCCCGGCCGCCGAACTGATGCACAATGACCATATCCGTAAGGCGTATCTGGGGGAATAGCGATAACAAAATGGGTGCATCGGCAAAACCTCTCGTTGCGAAATTTTTCACCGGATTTCGTATCGACTCGCAATGAACTGATTTTGCCATCCCTGATGTTCCATCCAGTCACCAGGCATTAAAAACTGCATCCTTGCAGTTTTTGCTGCAATCAGCTCCTTGCTGCGTCGACGAAAATCACGGTTCAAAATCAACGCAACGTTCCGGTTTTGGCCGATGTCCCACAGCGTTCCCGCTTGTTAATGCCAATCATCTTTCGCCAATGCGTGATTTGCTTAATCATTGTGTACAGCCTGTCGACTTTTTTGAGTCGGCGTTATGAACAGGTAGGTCTGATGTTGCAGAAATAGTCGTGGGATTTTGTGAAAATGCCGGTTGCGTTGTATTGGAGCCGGTAAATTCGTCGGCGAAGTGGTGGATTTTCCGGGTAAAATCGGCAGGAAGTCGATTTTAATCCCGAGCGACCGGATGGAGTATTCGGGATGGCCCGAAAAATCTAACCGCAAGTCGTTACGAATTCCGGCGATCAATATCGCAACAGAATTTTCATCAAAATCCTTAAAGACTTATCCATTTACACATTGATCAAAATAAAAAGAGGAGGATTCATTCATGCTGAAACAGAAGACCAAGTCCCTGTGCGCGCTCGCACTGGCTGGCGTCATGCTGGCCTCTCTGGTCGCCGGCTGCGGCGGCAGCGGCGCCAAAGAACCCGCCAAGACGGCCTCCAAGGAACCCATCAAATTTGGGATCATCGGCCCCTACACCGGACCGAACGCCAAACCGGGCCAGAGCATGAAACAGGGCGTCAACCTGGCGGTTGAAGAGATCAACAAAGCCGGCGGCATCAAAGGCCGTCAACTGGCAGCCCTGTTCGAAGACGACGCCTCCGTACCCGCCCAGTCGGTCTCCGCGACGGAAAAACTGATCAACAAAGATGAAGTGGCATTTCTGATCGGCACGTTCAACAGTTCGACAACTTTGGCCGACATGAAGATCATTGAACGCGACAAGACGCCGATGCTGGTGCCGATCGCCGTAGCGATCGAAATCACCGAGTCCGGCAACAAATGGGTATTCCGCAACTCGGCCACCAACCCGATGCAGGCCGAACAGCTGATGGCATATATCTATAAAGAAACCAAACAGCGCAAATTTGCCGTGATCCACGAGAACACCGACTATGGCAAGGGCTTGATGCAGGCCGTGGAAGGCTATATCAAAAAGAATGGCGGTTCGATGATCGCCGAGTCGTATTCGATTGGCGATACCGATTTTTACGCCCAGTTGACCAAAATCAAAAACAATGCTCCCGAAGCGCTTATTATTTGCGGCAATCTGTCGGAAGGCTCGCAGATTACCCGCCAGTTCAAGGAATTGGGGATCAAAGCCCAGCTCTATGGCTTCGGCGGCCTTTCCTCCTATGACTTCAACAATGTCGCCGCCGGTTCGAACGACGGCCTGATCGCCACCAGCTATTTCGAGAACGCTTCCCCCAATCCGCTGGCCCAGAACTTCATCAAAGCCTATAAAGCCAAATACAATGTCGATCCCGACATGTTCGCCGCGGCGATCTATGAATCCGTTTACCTCGCCAAGGACGCCATCGAAAAGATGGGTGACACCAAAGATATTGCCGGATTCCGGGTAGCCTTGCGCGATCAGTTGGCAAAGACGAAAGATCTGCCTGGCGTACAGGGACCGACCACGTTTGATGCCAAAGGTCAGGCTGGCAAGCAAGTTATGATCATCCAGTGGAATAAAGGACAAAAAACGATTCTCTTCCCCAAAGCGAAATAATATTGTCGCAATGGGATTTTGCAAAAAACTTTTGAGTTTTTTCGCAAAATCCCTTTTTTTCATGTTGACAGGCAGGTTTTTGTCGAGTACAATAAACACAATTCAAGTACACAATAAATCTTGGCAAAGAGGCCGGATTTGATGCAGGGCGTGTAGTCCATGATCAAATTTGGCTTTTTTTATTACTTGCAGAAAAAAAGACAGAGGGGTGTAGAAGATGGCAAAAGAACTGCTCTATTTGATCCCGGCCAACAAATGCGACAAGAAAGAAATCGTCCACATTCTGAAGATCCATCCGGAAATCAAATTTGTTTCCCTAGTGGGCATCGACCTGGCCGGCAACGACACCGACGAAAAAATTCCCGTCCGGGTCTTCCTCAAGGACATTGACGATTTCTATTCGGGCCACGCGGTGCAGACCGACGGTTCTTCGGTGGTGCTTACCGGTATCGCTACGCTGAACAATGCCAAGGTCGACATGTATGTCGATCCCAGCGTCAACTGGTACGTTGATTACAACTACGAATCCGAAGACGAAGAAACCGGTTTGCCGGTCGGCACGCTGCGCATCCCGTCCTTCCTCGTACATAACGGTTTGCGGGTGGATTCCCGTTCAATCCTGACCCAGACGCTGGAATATGTCGGCGCCGAAATCAAGGCGCTACTCAAAAAATCCGGCAAGATTGCCGGCCTGGAACACGTGAAGCCTTCGGAAATTGAAGAAATTCTGTTCACTGTCGGCACCGAATTGGAGTTCTGGGTGAAATCGCCGGCCGAAGACGCCCATGTCGATCAACTGTCCTCCACTCAGGTCATGCAGGAAAACTACTGGCAACGAACCCGCGGCCAGGCCCGGACCGCTTTGGAAGATGCGATGCTGCTGTTGGAAGCCTATGGATTGCAGCCGGAAATGGGCCACAAGGAAGTTGGCGGCGTCAAGGCGAAAATCGGCGAAGCCGGCACTCTCGATCATATCATGGAACAAATGGAAATCGACTGGCGGTTTGCACCGGCCGTGCAGGCTGTTGACAACGAGCTGCTGGCCCGGATCCTGGTGAAGGAAGCGTTCCGCCTCAATGGCCTCGAGGTATCGTTCCAGGCAAAACCGATCATCGGCGTGGCCGGCAACGGCGAACACACCCATACCGGCATGGCGGCGAAGCTGAAATCCGGCAAGATCGTCAACTTGTACGCACCGAAGGACATGAAGAAGGATTTCATGAGCGCCGTCGGCTATGGCGCCATCATGGGCCTGCTCAAGAATTACGAAGTGGTCAATCCGTTCGTCACCTCGACCAATGACGCCTTCAACCGTCTGAAGCCAGGCTTCGAAGCACCAGTTTGCATCGTGACTTCATTGGGCCACAGTCCGGAAGTGCCGTCCCGGAACCGGACCATTCTGGCCGGTCTGGTGCGCGACGTCGACAATCCGTTGGCCACCCGATTCGAAATTCGCGCCTTCAACCCGCTCAGCAACTCCTATGTTGGCATTTCCGCCGCCTATCTGGCGATGCTGGACGGGATCAAAGCCGCTGTAAATTCCGGAAAAACGACCACGGAGCTCGTCGCCGAACTATCCAAAGAACCAGACGCTGCCGGCTTCTATCTGGAAAAAGGCCGCGCCTATCGCAGCGAGCACGATGTCTTCGACGACTATACCCCGGAACAACGCGACAAGATGTTCGGCAAACCGCCGGCCACTGTCTGGGAAAACATGGACGCGTTGAAAAAGTACCCCNNGAAAGTATTGAAAGCCGGCAATGTTTTGCGGCAGGATTTGATTGACGCTTTCGTCAATGGAGCGCTGCTCCGCTGGAAAATGGAGATCATTGGACGGATTATTCCGCAGTATCTCGATTCGATCCGGAAAATTACCTGCCTGCATAGCGAGCCCAACCCGGTTGATGACGCAGCCTGGGCCAAGATCAACGAATTGCGGCTGTATCTGGCCAAAGACGGCGCGGGAAAATCCCTGTTCACGAAAGTTCGGGAAGTGTTGGCCGCCGGCAAGTACAGCGAAGCGTCCGCTCTGCAACAGGAAATGGCCGCCAAGATGGGCGAACTGGAAACGGCCTACGAATTGTACAAACGAAATCTTCTGGACATTTGATCCTTTTCTCTCCCCCTATTTTCCTATCAACACAAAAACGGCCATTTTAGGCCGTTTTTGTGTTTGATAGGCAGGAAGTTGATAAAGGCCCGTCTGCTTTGTCACGATTTCGTTTGCTTGCTTGCGTACAAAAAGTACGCGTCGCAGCGCAAGCCTAATCGTTCCTCGCATACAGACCTTTCTGAACTTCCTGCAACGAAAACTTGAGTAAGAGATAAACGACGAGCGGAGTTTGCTGGAAATTCCAAATAAACCGAAGGAATGGTAAGCGAAGCGCCGAAGCTTCCTCATCTTCCTCGTTTCATGGTTATGCAATCGTGGCAGGACTTCCGGCCCGCCGGGAAGAAGATATTAACCATGATCATTTGGGATTTTTTAATGCGGCATTGGCCGCTATATGGATTGGGCATCACGCTGCTCATCATCACGGACCTGTTGTCGATCCTGATTCCCCGCACGGTTGGCCGGGCCATCGATATCATCGGCGGCAACGGCGACGTCACGGACTCCCTGTGGTTTTTGGCGGGCATCGCCGCAGCCATGGCGGTGCTCCNNGGCCATAGCCGCAGCCATGGCGGTGCTCCGCTTTTTTTATCGGGAATGCATCATGGGCACGACGCGACGGCTCGAATATTTTTTGCGGAATCAGATATTTCGTCATGCTTTGTATTTGCCAATGAGTATTTACGACGAAGCCGGCCCCGGCAAAATCATGGCACTGGCAGTGAACGACGTGACATCCGTGCGGGTGGCGGTTGGGTTGGGCATTATGCTGCTGGTCGATGCCGGCATCATGGGCGCTGTGTCGTTCACCATGATGTTTCGAAGCATCGATCCGACGCTGACCATTGTATCGGTGCTGCCGCTGCCGCTGGTTTTCATCGCGGCGGCAGTATTGGGCCGCGCCGTCCATGAGCGATTCCGACGTGTGCAGGAAAAGTTCAGCGCGCTGACCGAATTCGCCCAGGAATTGTTCGGCGGCGTGAAGGTCGTGAAAGCGTTCGGTGTCGAAGACATACTGACTGCAAGGTTTGCCGACGTGAACCGGGACAATATGACGGCCAATTTGGCCCTGGCGAAAATTCAATCCGTATACATCCCAATCACCCATGTGGCGCCGCTGGCGTGTTATGCGCTGGCGCTGGGCTTCGGCGGGCGACTGATCATCGAGAACCGGATCAGCGTGGGGGATCTGGCGGCGTTCACCGGATATTTGGGGCTGATCATCTGGCCGGTCATGGGGTTGGGCTATCTGATCAACATTGTGCAACGGGGCAAAGCTTCGTGGGTGCGCATCCGCGATTTTTTAGCAATTTTGCCGTATGAGGACGCGCAGCAAACGAGCGAAACCGGTTCCCGCTGTGATCTGAGCGGCGAAATCGAACTGCGGGATCTGACCTTCCAGTATCCCTCGGCGAGCGTGCCCAGTTTGCAGGGACTTAATCTCCGGATTCCAGCCGGTTCGACGATCGGCATCGTGGGCCGGACCGGGTCGGGGAAAACCACGCTGCTGCGACTGCTGCTGCGCTTGTATCCGGTTCCCGACGGCAAAATCCTGATTGGCGGCGCGGATGTCAACCGGCTTGATTTTGTCGGCCTGCGCTCCGCCATCGGCTACGTGCCGCAGGATGCGGCGTTGTTTTCCGCCACCATCGCCGAGAACATCAGTTTCGGGCAGCCTTATGAACGAGAGGAGGTTCTCGAGGCCGCCCGCCTGGCTGTGGTC
>DCTI01000130.1:1291-13129 GCA_002329525.1 Negativicutes bacterium UBA1444 | reverse complement strand
ATACCGTTGCCGCAGCCCGGGCACCAGATGTGCGGCAGTGCGCTCTGACGCAGGTATTTTTCGATGACGGCCATTATTTCGCACCTCCCGCCCGCAGGATGGGCTCCAGGATTTCTTCGGGCTTGAACAGTTCGCCGTCGACCCGGGTGACGGAGACGACTTTGTCCCGGCCCAGGTAGCGCTCGATTTCCCCAACCAGTTGCCCGCAGTTGAGTTCGGGCACGATGACGGTTTTGGCGTGTTTGGTTTTTTCGAGGACGAGTTCCGAGGGGAACGGCCACAAGGTGATGAGTTTTAAGAGGCCCACTTTGAGGCCCTGGGCCCGGGCGGCTTTGACGGCCGCGCCCGCGGCCCGCGAGGAGCCGCCGTAGGTCAGGACGATGACGTCGGCGTCTTCCAGCCCGTCTTCGGTGTAGAGGGTGATGTCGTTTTGGGCCCGGGTGAGTTTGCTCTCCAGCCGGTGGACCAGTTCGTCGGTCATTTTGCCGCCGCCCACCGGCAGGCCGTTGTAGTTGTGGAACAGGCCGGTGACGTGGTAGTAGTAGCCGGTCCCGAACGGGGCCAGGGTCGGCACGCCGTCTTCGCCGGGCTTGTAGGCCTGGTAGTCGGCCGGCGAGCCGGTAGGTACTTTGCGGTTGACGACGTTCACGTCTTTGGCTGCCGGCAGCTCGACCCGCTCCCGCATGTGGCCGATGACTTCGTCAAGCAGCAGGATGACCGGGGTGCTGTATTTCTCGGCGAAGTTGACGGCGGCAACTGCCACGTCGAAGCTTTCTTTGACGGAGCCCGGCGACAGGACGATGATGCCATGGTCGCCGTGGGTGCCCCAGCGCGCCTGCATGACGTCGCCCTGGGCGGGCGAGGTCGGCAGGCCCGTCGACGGGCCCATCCGCTGCACGTTGACGACGACGCAGGGGATTTCCGCCATGCAGCCGTAGCCGATGAGTTCTTGTTTCAGTGAGAAGCCGGGGCCGCTGGTGGCGGTGATGGCTTTGGTCCCGGTGAGGGATGCTCCCAGCACGGCGCCCATGCTGCCGATTTCGTCTTCCATCTGGATGAATTTCCCGCCGATTTTCGGCAGTTCTTCGGCCAGGATTTCCGCTACTTCGGTGCTCGGGGTGATCGGGTACCCGGCGAAGAAGCGGACGCCGGCGGCGATCATGCCTTCGGCGCAGGCCTGGTTGCCTTGCATTAGTCTTGCTGCGCTCATTTCGCCGCCTCCTTTTCTTTTTTTACGACCTGGATTGCGAAGTCCGGGCATCGCAGTTCGCACTGCCCGCAAGAGATACAGGCTGCCGCGTTCTTGTCCACCACTTTGCCCAGTTCGTCCAGCTCCAAAACCTGCTTCGGACAGAATGCCACGCAGATTCCGCAGCCTTTGCAGAATTTCCGGTTAATGATTACTGCCAAGGTCTCCCCTCCATTTCAGAAAAATTTAGCATGCACTTTCGTTCATATTACATCATAACGGAAAATCATTGTTACGACAAAGAAATAAGAACGAAATGCGAAAAATGACCTCCGAGTTGCAATTATACCGCACGGGTGTACAAAATACAAAATTCCTTTTATAACGGAAGGTAATTTTTCAACTTGGCGGCATAGACGCGTCCCACCGGAATTTCATCGCGGGAGGGATTCATGATCAGCAAATAGCCGCGGTTGAACCAACTGGCCAACTGGCCGATCTGATTGACATTCACGATGAAGTTGCGGTGGCAGCGGAAGAAGTCCGCCGGATCCAGCGCTTCCTCCAGCTCATTGAGCCGGTTGCGGATTTCATATTTCTTGCCGCCGATGGTGCAAACAAAAATTTGCCGGTTCTCCGCCTGAAAATACTGAACCTGTTTTACATCGATGACTTCCAGCCGGTCACCGGTTTCCGCCAGGATTTTCTTCAGGAACGGCCGCGCCGGCGGCAGCGCTTTGTTACGACGTTGTTGCAATTTTTTCAGTACCCGGTCGATATCCCCTTCATCGAACGGCTTCAAAATATAGTCCACCGCTTCCACCTGAAAGGCTTCCACCGCATAGTTGCTGAACGCCGTGATAAACACGATCAGGGGTGGATGCGGCCGCGAACTCAGAATCCGGGCGGCCTCCATGCCATTCATGACCGGCATTTGAATGTCCAGAAAAACGGCATCCACGTCGGAGCGGCCGCAAAGTTCCAACGCCTCTTCACCGCTGTGGCCGATGCCGACAACCTGAACCTCGCCGGTATCCTCCAGGAGACATTTCAGTTCATCACACAATATTGGCTCGTCGTCGGCAATGACAACCCGCAAAGCGTTCAATCCGCTCTCTCCTCCTTGCGCAGAACCGGCAACAGCACGATCACGGTCGTGCCTTCCCCTTCCCGGCTGTCGATCTGGATGCCGTACTGCGAACCGAATCTGGCCTGAATCCGTTTATGCACGTTATTGAGCCCGATCCCCGTGCCGACGGCGTCCCGGGAAGAAATCCCGTCAAACCGGCGGATGTTTTGCAGCCGCGCCGGGGGAATGCCGACTCCGTCGTCTGCCACTTCCATATGCAGAAAGTCGCCGGATTCATAAACCCGGATGACCAGGGTCCCCCCGTCGCGTTTGGAGGACAGGCCATGCTTGATGGCATTCTCAACAATCGGCTGCAGGGAAAATACGGGCAGATAATATTCCAGCACCGAATCCGGAATCTCTTCCCGCACGCGGATCCGCTCGCCGAACCGGGACTGTTCCAGCCGGACATAGGAACGGACAATCTCCAGCTCCTCAGCCAGGCGGGTCAGATCCTGGCCATGCTCGAGTGTCCGGCGCAGAAAATCCGACAAATCCTTGATGCGCGCCCGGGCCTGTTCCGGCGATGTTCTCACCAAGGCCCGGATGGTTCCCAACGTGTTGAACAGAAAGTGCGGGTTCACCTGCGCCTTCAGCATATTGTACTCCGCCTGGGCCCGCATCATCTTTTGTTCGCCGAGAGAATGCCGGTCCAGCAGCAACCCCAGGAAATCGGCGACGCCCTGGATGATTTCCGCCTCATATCCGGTAATGACCTCGTCATGGGCTTTGTACAGTTTCAGGACACCCTGGACCTGCCCGTCAACGATCAGCGGCGCTTCAATCACCGAAGTCAGCGGGCAAAGGGGATCCGGGCAGCCGATTTCGGCGCGGTTGTTAAATATCAAGGTGTTTCTGGAATGAATTGCCTGTTGAGTCGCCCGGGTGATAATCGGCGAGTTCACGCCATGATGGTCAGCCCCGACTCCGACAAATCCCAGCACTTTCTCATTATCGGTAATCGCCACCGCGGCGGCCTTGGTTTCCGTCAGCAAAATATGGGCAATCTTAAAGGCTGTCTTCGTATTCAGTCCCTCATGCAACAGTTCGGTAGTCTGCTGGATCAGGCGGATCGCCTGCTGCGCCGACTGCGCCTGCACCTTCTGCTGCTCCTGAAACACGTCGCGAACAATATAAAAGAACAGCCCCACGGCGAGCGAGTTGCCGATGATGGTCGGAATGCCGATAATCTTTTCGAGCTCCCAGGCTCGTTCAAACGGTTTGGACAAAACCAGAATCCACAGCTTCAGATTCAGTTCGCAGATGAAAGCGGTCAGCAAGGCAATTTTCAACGTAAGCCGTCCCGGGCCATACTTGTTGTATACATAGCCGCTGATCACGCCGGCCATGATATTGGCCAACACGGATGCAGCCACAGTATAACCGCCGATCAGATACCGGGGAATCGCCCCCAGAATCCCTGCTCCCACACCGACCAATGGTCCGCCCAGCAATCCGCCGGCAATCGGACCAACGATCCGGGTATTGGCCAGCGCCCCGACCACCGGGATTCCGATGTAGTTGCCCAAAGCGGAAAAGGCACCGAACACCAACGCCAGAATGATTTTGTCATAAAGCCGATAGTGCGAATAGGTCAAGGCCCGCCGAACAGCCGGCAGTCGAGTGCTCACATAGGCACCGACGCCGATCAGGCCGACGTTGCGCGCAATATCCAGAATCAGTTCCCAATGGATTTTCATACTCTAATGAAGGTCTCCTACAAAGATTCTTTCAAAATATACATATAGATCAGGTCGTTTGGTTCCCGTCCCTGTTTGCCGAGGACATAGGCCAGCTCCAGCCGCAGGCGGAAGGCTTCCTCATCCGTCACGGGGCGGAACCATTCGCGCAGGGTCGGTTGGGGATCAAGATTGTCCAGAAGATCCGCATGCGCCAAATAATCATCGACCGACAACGGCTTCGCCTGCTCATCGCAGTGCTCCACATGGCCGATGAATTTTTCCGGACCGAACAGATCCAGCAACGGGACATAATACCAGTGGCGAAACAGGGCCAGGCGGGGCGCCACCCTGCCGTCCCGGCCAAAGTCACCATTAAAGTGGATGATGTTGTGGAGTACTTCCGTCAGTGTCTGTGCCGTTCGCAGCCGCATCGTTTTCCCTCCCCCTCAGGATCAGGTCAGGGTTACCACCCGACATCAACCGATATGAAATTCCGCCCGGCTGCCGCGTTGCGTCGGCATTATTTCCAGACGGGCATTGATCCGCTCTTTCAGTTCCGGCACATGGGAAATGATTCCCACCAGACGGCCGCCCTGCTGCAAATCGATCAGTGCCTTGAGCGCCAGATCCAGCGCTTCCGTGTCCAACGTCCCGAATCCTTCGTCGACAAACAACGTTTCTAAATAGATCCCGCCGGCACGGGCCTGCACCACATCGGCCAGACCCAGGGCCAGCGACAGGGACGCCAGGAAAGTTTCTCCACCTGAAAGAGTCTGGACCGGCCGCGCCTCCCCGGTATAGCCGTCCAGGATTTCCAGGTCCAGGCCGGCGCCCCGGCGCTTGTCGTCCCGCTCCTCTTTCCGCCTCAACTGGTAACGCCCCCGCGTCATCTCCTTCAGCCGCAAGTTGGCATGCAGGTTGACCTCATCGAGCAGGAAGCCCAACACATAGCGTTCAAAGCTGACACCGGTAAAACGGCCGGCGGCAATTTCCCAGAGGCCGGAATACAGCGAATGCATTTCTTCCGCCTCTTGTTGCCCCGTTTGCAGCTCGGCGAACCGTTCCGCCTGGCCGCGCTGCAATTGTAGTCTATCCTGAATTCGGGCCATGGCGACGCGCAATTCCTGTTCCCGTTGCGTCGCCGCCGCATAAGCAGCCTCGCGGCCATCGACATCCGGCTGTTCGTCAATCCGGCCGGCGGCGAGTTCGGCCCGCCCCAATCGCTCGGCGGCCGCCGACAGGCGGTTGTCAAAATCCCGGACGGCTTGATCCCACACACTGCGGGTGGCCGCCGGCCGAACAGCCGACTGATAATCTTCTTCGCCGTCAAAGCCCAGCGAATGCAGTCGCAGTTGTTTCGCCGCAACTGCCTGAGCCCAGTTTTCCCGGGCCCGCGCCAACGCCAGCCGTCGCTCTTCCTCCTGCGCGTTCGCTTTCGCCAGCACCTCCGCCGCCTCTGTCGCCTGCCGCTGCGCAGTTTCAAGCAGACGGCTCAAATCCGTGATCCGCGCCTGAACCGTTTGCATAGCCTGTGCCAACACGGCGGCATCCCGATATTCGTCAGGAACCGCCGCCTGACGTTCCCGTGCCACCGCCGCCGCGGCCTGGGCCTGGGATTCCGCCGCCGTTCGGTTCTGCTCCTGCAAATTCCGTTCCGCTTGCAGCTTCTCCAGTTGCTGCCGACTTTGCTCCCGCTGTTTTTTCAACCCTGTCGCCGCCGTCTGGGCCTGAACGGCGACTTCCCAAGTTTGCCGGGCATCTGCCAGCGCCTGCCGACAACGTGGCGCCGACCATTGCCCGTACTCGCCCAATTCCGCCGCCAGCAGCTGCCGGCGTTGCACCAGCGCGTCCCGGGCCGACTGGGCCGCGTACTCGCGTTGCCGGGCTTGTTCAGTCTCTTGCGCCAATTTTTCGACAGTCGTTTTAGTTCGGCGCAATTCCGTCGGATCCGGCAGCTGGCCACCGGACCCGGCCGGGGCCGGATGGTGCGGAGAACCGCAAACCGGACAAGGCTGCCCGGCAGTGAGGCCGGCCGCCAACAGCGCCGCCTGTCCCTGTTCCCACTTGCTTTGCAGAATTTCCAGATCATTTTTGGCTATTTCCCAAGAGGCCCGTGTAGCCGCCGTGGCGGTTGACGCCGTCTGAAACGCTGTTGCCGCGCCGGTCAGCTCGACCTGGATCCGGTCGAGCTTTTCCCGGTTTTCCGAAACAGTCTGCCATTGCCGGCAGGCGGCCTCACGGCCGATGGCTTCGGCGCCCAGCCGGGTCGCTCTTTCTTCCCGTTCCTGTAGTTCGGTCAGTGATTGCTGCAGCGCCGCCAGCGCCTCGTCGGCCTTCCGGAGGTCGGCGGCGGCCGCCAGCGCTGTCTCGCGCTGACTCCGGGCATCCGCCAGCGCCTGGGCCAAGGCCTGGCTGCGGCCGCCAATGTCCGCCAGTCGTTTTTTCTCCTGCGCCAACAGCTCCAGTTCCGGTTCGCGCCGACGGATCATTTCCCATTCGCCTGCCGCCGCTTCCCGGCGGGCGGCCGCCTTTTCCCGTTCCGCCGCCGATCCTTGCCAAAGGGCGGTTGCGGTTTCCTGGTCCTGCCAACGTTCCCGGGCGAGCGTCACCGCACCTTCCGCTTCCGCCGCCCGCTGCGCCCGCAGCAGTTCGCCGCGCCGGTCGTCGACGGCGGGACGTTCGGATTGCAGCGCGGCAAATGCCGTCTGCGCCTGCTCCCGTTCATCGAGAACCTGCCGGGCCAGCTGCGCCGCCGCCAAAGTTTGCCGGGCTTGCGCCGCCGCGTTCGCCGCCGCGTCGGTCTGCCGCCGCAAATTCTCCAGACTGGCCTCGTCGCTCGTGATTTGCTGTTGCAGGCCCGCCAAATCCGATACCCCGGCCAGATTCTGCAATTCCTGCAATTTGGCGGCCAGCTCCGTGTATCGGTCCGTCCATTCCTTCAGCGCCTCCTTCAGGCGTTGTTCGACGACCCCATAATATTCGGTCCGGAACAGCGTTTGCATAATGTCCTGCCGTTCCCCTGAATCCGCCAGCAGCAAGCGGCGAAAATCCCCCTGCGGCAGCAGCACGACCTGGCGGAACTGGTCACTGCGAAAACCGAGGATGCTTTGCACCTCCGCCGTCACTCGCTGGGACTTTTCCGCCAGCACCGCCGTTTCCCGCCGAGCTTCGTCGATCCGGAACAGGCAGGCGGACTCGCCGACTTCCACCAGGCTGCCGGCGCCGCGTTTCCGGGCCAGCCATTGCCGGGGCGAACGCCGGACCCGATATCGGTTTGCCCCGACGGCGAAGTCGAAAGTCACTTCCGTGCTTTCCGTGTCGCCGGAATAGTCGCTGCGCATGCTCTCACCGCTGCGCACTTTGCCGCTGGTATCGCCGTAGAGGGCATAACAAATCGCATCCAGCAGGGAAGTCTTGCCGGATCCGGTCGGACCGTGAATCAGGAAAAAACGGTAATCGCGCAATTCGGCGAAGTCAATGGCCTGAACACCGGCATAAGGTCCGAAGGCCCGAACTTCCAGATACAGAGGTTTCATTCGTTGCCTCCCCCGCCGACCGCATCGGTCAATAACTTGGCCATGATTTCCCGTTGCGGCGCTGTCAGCGATTTTTGGACCGACCATTCCGCAAAGGTTTCAAATAATTCCAAAGCGCTGCGGGAAGAGCTGTCCGAGCGCTGCGCCGGCGACAGGGCCAGTGCTTCCTGTTGATAGCGGTAGCTGATTTCCATGGTGTTCGGGTAGACGTTGCGCAGCCGTTGAATGGCCTGAATGACCGGCGCCTCGTCCAGCAGGGTGATGCTCAGGTAGTCGTCCGGATTGCCGCCCGCCGCGCCCTTCATCAGATCCTGGAAGCTGCCGGCAACCACCCGGACATCCCGCCGGGGCCGCAGCGGCAAAAACTCTTGACGCAGGTTCCCCGCGCCATCCATCTCCACAAAATAAAAGCCCTTGTCCTGCCCGGCTTCATCAAACGAATATTTCATGAGCGAACCGCTGTAGGCCAGCCGCCCGCCAGCGATCAACTGCGGCCGGTGCAAATGGCCCATGGCCGTGTAATGAAATCCGTCAAAATGTCCCGTAGCGACCGCGCCGGTTCCACCCACACTCAGCGGTCGTTCCGATTCCGAGGGTTTTCCGCCGGCCAAAAAGGCGTGCGCCAGGGCTACGGTCCGGTTGCCACCGCCGACAGGCGGCGTCCAGGCTTTCCGCCGGCGACCGATCGCCGCGTCGGCGTCCGCCAGATCGTCGGCGTCCAACTCCAGGCGAACCGTTTCCGTATCGGCGTAGGGAAGCAGCATGAAGTCCACCGGACCCCAGGCATCCGCCAACCGGACGGCGCCGGGAAAAACGGCGGAGCAGACATGGAGACGGCTACGGTCAAAAAAGCGGTTGCCGAATGCCAAGCGCTTGCCGCTGTCGTGGTTGCCTGAGATCATCAGAACCGGAAACCCGGCTTCCAGGACCAACCGGGCCAATACTTCATCCAACAGTTCCACTGCGTCGGCGGGTGGAACGCTGCGGTCGTATACATCCCCGGCAATCAAAATGACATCCGGTCGAAGATCCTTCGCCGCCGCCACAAATTCCCGCAAAAGAGTCGCCTGCTCTTCGGTCAGCGATTCACCGAAAAACAGGCGCCCCAGGTGCCAATCCGATGTATGGAGCATTCTCATGTCCAATCCTCCGGCAATTTATTCCGCCCCGTTAGCCGGCGCTTCCGCCGCCTTTTTGAGATCCCGCACCTCTTGCCAGGCGTCCCGGGCCATTTCCAGGACCCGCTTTTCATTTTTGGCCTGAGGATTGCCGACCACCCGGGAAAGATACGTCAACGATTCGTCATAGTGGCCGATACGGCGTAATAGCTCCCCGATCAGGTAGGTCAGGGTGACTTCCGTCAGGTTGCCGATCGGCGTCTGCTCGCGCATATAGGCTTCCTTGTAACCTTCCACGGCCCGTTTCATCATGGCCGTCTCCTCGGCAGCCATGCCTTTTTCGCGGTACAGCCAGGCCAATCGCAGTTCCAGACTGGCAATGTGGCTGGCCGGCAAATGCACCATCGAGGCGTAGAAAATTGCCAGCTTATAGGCTGTCACCGCTTGATCCCAGCTACGGACACCACTGAGATCCAGATTCACCTCGCGGCCTTCCAAAAATTTTTTCAGTTTCTGACGGGCGCTTTCCAAGAGCGTGAAGAACCTTTCCTCATGGGCGGCAAATCCGCAGTGGGGACAAACCCAGATCGTGTAGTAGGAAGGATTCAAATCCTTGAAATGAGTGCAAAAATCCGTATCGGTGGAAACGGCGATCGCCTGCCCCCGGGTTTTCGTCAACTTGAACTTCTGCTCACAAATGGGGCAGACTTTTTCCACTTGATACAATGGATCCGGCATAGGGGTACCTCCTTGTCATAAGCGTTGGGCAGACTGCACCAACCGCCGTATTTCTGCCGCCAAAGCGGAAGTCAGTTCATCGCCGGACAAACGCCAGACCCAGTTGCCCTTGGCCGTGGACGGCAGATTCATTCGGGCGCTGGTATCGAGCCCCAGCCAGTCCTGGCTGGGGATCACGGCGACCCGGGCTTCGCTGTCCAGAACCCGGACCACCAACATTCTGGCCAATTGTTCGGAGGGGACATCCGAGGCCGCATTAGCGTAGGTCAACGCACCCGCATATAGTACCGGCTGCCAGGTCTGGACAAACTGCAGCCATCCCAGCAGCGTGTCATTGTCATGCGTGCCGGTATAGAAAAAAGTATTGGGTTGCGGTTTCGGCAGGTGGAATTCTCCGTTTCCCGCCGATTCCGGCCAGATTTCGAACGGCATGATCATCATGCCAGGGAAAAAGTAAGCTTCTTTTAATTTTACCACTTCGTCAGTGATTACGCCCAAGTCTTCCGCCACAATCGGGCTTTCGCCCAGTTGACGCACCAACGCGTCGAAAAAGTGCCGGCCCGGTCCTTTCACCCACTGGCCATGAACTGCGGTTTTGACCCGAGGTGGAATTTCCCAGAAAGCCTCAAACCCCCGGAAATGGTCAATTCGCACCACATCCACCAACCGGAACAGCCAGCGGAGACGTTGCACCCACCAGGCGTAATCGTCCGCCCGGTGCCGTTCCCAATCGTAGTGGGGATTTCCCCAGAGCTGACCCGTGCGGCTGAAATAGTCCGGCGGCACGCCGGCGCGGGTCCGGGGCCGGCCATGTTTGTCCAGCGCGAATAAATGGGGAAAAGCCCAGACATCCGCGCTGTCATGGGCGACAAAGATCGGCAGGTCGCCGACAATCCGGATTCCCTTCGTGGCGGCATGTCGATGCAGGCTTTGCCATTGCTCGAAAAACACATACTGCACGAACCTGTGAAACTCGATTTCCGCCGCCAGCTCCACTCGCGCCCGCCGCAACATTTCCGGCTCGCGCTGAGCGGCCCCCGGCTCCCATTCCGTCCATGCCGCCCCCGCATGATGCTCTTTCAGGGCCATGAACAAGGCATATTCGTCAAGCCATCCGCCGGCTTCGTCACAGAATTTGCAATATGTCTCCGGGAACGGCCGTCGCCGGAATTGCTCGTAGGCGGTTCGCAGCAACGCCATCTTCCACGCCGCTATTTTCCCATATTCCACCTTTTCGGCGCAAAGTCCTGCCGGGGGAGTGCAATCGGGCAAAAGTCCCTCGGCCAGCAACGCCTCCGGCGAAATCAACAGCGGATTTCCGGCGAAAGCCGATGAACTTTGATAGGGCGAACCCGTCTCGTCCACCGGGGTCAACGGTAAAATCTGCCAAAGAGACTGTCCGGCCGCCGCCAACCAGTCGACGAAAGCATACGCCGCCGGTCCCAAATCACCAATTCCGTAAGGGCCGGGCAGCGAAGTCGGGTGCAGCAAAATGCCGGCGCAGCGATCAGCGAACATCGGATGGACCGTCGCCTTCAGGACTTGTGAAGAGTACGGGGCCAGCGTGACCGGCAGCAGGCCTTTCTCATCGGGAAAATGTACAGTCTGCCCCGGGCCGAAGATTTCGCGCAGCGGTCCGGCGCAAACCGGCGAAACGTCGATCAGCCATTCCACAATCCGCGCACTGCGATTCACGAACACCAGCACCGCCGTGTCCGTACGAATCTCGTCGAGCCCATCCCGACCGGCGTCGGTGCGACGGCCGAAAGCGAAGATATCCGGACCGGCCGACAGGGGAATCCAGCGGCCGGTTCGCAAAACCGGTTCCTTCTGCCGCCATTCCGACAGTGCCCGATACCACTCCGTCAATTCCCGGACTTCGTCACCCCAGGGAAACGGCCGGCGGTTCTGGGGATCGCTGTGTCCTTCCGCTCCGGCCTCATCCCCGTAATATACGCAGGGTACCCCGGGAGAAGCGAACTGAATCAGCGCCGCCAGCTTCAGGCGCGCCACTGCGGTTTCGCGAGCGGCGGGCGTCAGTTGAAACCGGGCCTGTTCCAATTTGGTCATCGTTTCAGCCGGCGGGGCATCGCCGAGTAGTGTCAGGATGCGCGGAACATCATGCGTGCCCAGTACATTCATGGTCGAATAGAAGTAGACAGCCGGATAGTTTTCGCTGAGGCTGGCCAGGCGGCGCAACGCCAGGTCGGCATCGCAACGGCCGGTAAGAAAATCGATCACGGCGGAGCGGAATGGATAATTGATGACCGAATCCAGCTCCCGGCCCAGCAGATACTCCCGCATCACCCCATAGCTTTCCTTGCGCGAGGCATCTTCCCAGACCTCGCCGATCAGCACGGCCTGCGGATCCTCCTGCTTCAGTTCCCGATACATTTCCTGCACGAATTCTCCCGGCAGCTCGTCCACCACATCCAGCCGCCAGCCG
>DCTI01000130.1:0-1243 GCA_002329525.1 Negativicutes bacterium UBA1444 | reverse complement strand
AAAAACCGGTACCAAGGAAAGTATGGCGAATCCGGGGATCGCCGGGCGTCCCGGAAATAGACGCTTTCCGAACCGGTGTGGCTGAATACGCCGTCCAGAATCAGACGAATTCCAGCCGATTCCGCCGCCCGCCGCAGGCGTTCGAACGCCGCGTCGCCGCCGAACTGAGCGTCCACCGTCAGATAATCACCCGTGTCATATTTATGATTGGATACGGCGGTAAAAATAGGATTCAAATACAATATCGTAATACCGAGGCTTTTTAAATAGGGAATCTTGTCGGCAATGCCGTCCAGAGTGCCGCCAAAAAAGTCATAGGCGGCGATATCGCCGGTCCGGGGGTCCTGCGCATAGAAGGGGCGGTCCGGCCAGTGCGGATGATACAGACTTCCCGGCGGCAATGCCGGCACGGCGGCAGGATGATCGCCCCGATAGAAACGATCGGGAAAAATCTGATACATCACGCCGTGGGTATACCAGGACGGCACCGTCGCCGCCGAATCATATACAGTAATTTGCCAGTCGTCTTCGGGCACGGCTCCGTATTCGACGCCCTCGCCGCCTAAGCCGTCGCCGGGGGCGCCATAACCGATGGACCGATTTTCGTGCCGGATCAGAAAGCGGTACCAAACCAGCCCCGGTTCAGCCGGTACCGTCAAATCAAACCGGTACCGAAAGCAGCAGGGTGTCTCGTCGACCGTGACCGGGTCCATGATCTCCTCACCGGCTGCCCTGGACCAGGCCCGCAGCCGCACCGACTCCGGCAACGACTGAGTATTGGCCTCCAAATAAAGATTTACCGTCGTTCCACAGGGAACCGCCCCGTACGGACGACGGTAGTCGATACTGCGGGAATCGTGGCAAAATCCGTTCCCCATTCCGCACCTCGCTGAAGCTCGTTCCTAATAATTAAAAGATCACCGGCTTAACCTGCCAGATCCCCACGGCATATTCCCAGATCGTGTTGTCGCTGGAGAACTCGCCGGAGTGAGCGATGTTTTGAATACACATCCGACGCCACCGCGGGACGTCCTTATACAAAAGATCGATCTGGTCCTGTGCCGCCGCATAGTCGTCGAAGTCCTCCAGCACAAAGAACTCNNTCGTTGTGCAACAGCAGACAATCGTGTAAATCCAGGAATTCTTCCTTTCCCGCCGGCAACTCGCCGCTCACCAGCTGGTCTACCACCCGTTTGAGCCGGGGATTGGCTTCGTAGACCGCCCGGGCGTTGTAACCGCCCCG
>DCTI01000200.1 GCA_002329525.1 Negativicutes bacterium UBA1444 | reverse complement strand
CCAGCCGATCGCCCGCGCGGCCCGTCGCACCAGATCGCAGCTATATCGCGGCGCCCGGTAGGGGCCGACGTCCTGGATCAACCGGCTGACTTCCTCCCAGGCCTCGGCGGCGGTCGGCAGTTTTTCATGCTGCGGGTCGAGTTCGGCGGCCGCCGCCACGATCTGGGCCACGCTCGGAAAGAACTGGGACTCGCGGCACACCTTGATGATCGCCGTCTTGGCGAGCACCGCGTCCATATCCGCCAGCATCACCGACCAGGCCTGAACGATCGGCCGCGGATCCCTGGTCTGCATTGACGGATAGGAGCTCGACGCCAGCGCCACCAAGGCCAGGATCTCGGCCCGGGTCATTTCGCATCCTCATGGACCATGTCCTCCAGACGGTCCATGAAGGTCCGGGGTCCGCCGGGCGACAGTCTCGAACCGCTGCTCTCTTCACGGTAACGGTTGATCACCCAGGACTGGATGACTTTGTAATCATCGCTATAGCCGCAACACCTGCGAGGATAGTTCGACTTGTAGGCGTCCAGCAGGAAAATGATCCGCGCTGCCCCTTGCTCGCCGAAGTCCTGGTCCAGTCGTTCCCGCTCCGCGGGCTTTAGATACACGGTGTCCGCCTGCCTTACCACCCCGGAACGCCTGGCGGACGGACAGTCCTTGGTCCGGCCGGGCGCAGCCGCGCTTTCACTCTCCTTCTCTACTGTACTCTTCTCTGCTTTGCTATCCTCTTCTCTACTGTCCTTTTCTTTGTCGGTTTCGGTCGGAATTACACCGGTTTCCCCGGCGGGTTCACCACAGAAACCCGGCTTGTGCGGCAATTCGCACTTGCGTCGTTCAAATACCGGCGCTAGATTCCGAATAAACGGTTCGCTCCAGATGATCCGGTTGGCCCAGAGGCCGGCGTCGATCGCGCCGATTTCGGCCAGCTTGTCCAAAATGGCGACGGCGGCAGTCTCGTCTACCCGCGTCCGCGACAACAGATACTCCCACTCCGACGAATTGTCGCAGCGACAGGCGAACTCGTCGGAATCGCCGAGCATCTCCTGCAATTTGAACCAGAATGCGTAGCCGTCGTTCCCCCAGTGCGCCTCCAAAATGGCGACCGTCTTTTCCGAATGCGTCACATGGGGAAAATAGTCCACTCTCTTTTTCATTGGTCGCGCCACCCGCATCAGCTCCTCTCACAGCGGCGTCGCGACGATGCGGCGTCGTTATTTCTATTTATAATACGTTGTTATTATATCACTATTTGTAATAATCCGCTACGTTCGATTTGCCGCCCTTGGGTGAATTTCACTGGTTTTAGTTTTCTTCTCTTGCGGTCGCTATAACTTCAAGCTATAATTTAAGTAGCAAATTGCACTCACAATCAAGGAGGCGACGTAATGCCGCTCGGCGAAAAAGTTCGGCTGGCACGGCAACAATCGGGTATGACAACGCAGGCCCTGGCGGAAAAGGCCGGGATATCGCAGCCCTACATCAGCGAAATCGAAAACGGCCACAAAACCCCCAGCACCCGCACTTTGATCCGCCTGGCGGACGCGTTGAATGTTAACGCCGAATTTTTGCTGCGCGACGATGCCGTCGCATTCGGGGAGCTCGGATTTCCGGCGGAAATCCAAAAAAAAATCGACAGCTCGAAGTATTTCCCCTACTTCGTATCTGTCGACAAAGCGATCTCCACCGGTGTGACGCCGGAAGAAATGCTGGACCTGATAGATTTTATCGAAAAAATTCGTCGGGCACAATGATCCGGTGGCTGTCGGGATGCTCTTGCCGGAATTCCTCCTCGTACTCGGGATTCACCACATATATGCCCGCAAAGAATGCCCATTTCTTATCTTTTTTCCACAGATGCACCGCATACTCATACTCTTCTACTTGGCTCAACAGACCTGCGCCTCCAATTTCCCCCTGTTCCTGTTTTGCGCGATTGCTTAATCGCTATACGCTATTGCGATAATAGTATAGCACGTATCGTCAGGGAAATAATCCCCCATATTAGAAATTTCGTGGGAAAGTTAAACAAAGCCATCCCGTTCAACGCGATCGGGATGGCTATGTTTNNTGTTTTCAATTTCTTTCAACCGAGGCGCCGTTTCACTCCACGGGAACGCGGTCATTGCCGCCCGCCTGTGGCGGCGTGAAGATCGAAACGATGCTCAGTTGCTCGCCGGGTGCGCAACGCGTGGCGTGAACCGCACCCCGGGGATTGACGTGGACATCGCCGGCCTTGACCGGCACCCACTTCCCGTCAATGAGCATTTCGCCCTTGCCCCTGTAGATCACCACGATTTCATCGGCGCTGGTGTGGAAGTGCTTGGGCAGCACCAGTCCGTTGGAATTGATCAGGAAAACCGCGCTGCGGGGCGATTCGAAAACCTTCGCCATCTTGGGCTTTTCGCCGGTTTTGACCGGATTTTCGGCCAGCCACTGGTCGAGGTTGGTCAGAAACGCGTGGTCGGGAACGGAGTCGATCGCCGGCGGCTCGGGCGCCGCCAGGACAGGCACGGTAAGAAGGAACAGACATGCCAGAACCAGACCCAGTTTTTTCACCAAAACAATCCCTCCTCATGATTTGATCGGCCCCCCGGAGCAGGCAGGCAAGAGGAAGCTTGCGGGCAGTAGCGGGCCTCAATCAACAACCTGTATAAGTATTTTCCGTTTGTTTAGGAACTCCTGCTAAAACTGGCGTAATTTCCTTTTTTGTTTACGCCGGGTAATCGCAAGTAGTATCATTAAGGCAAACAACACTATGCGGAAAACGGGGAGTGCGTATGAAATTCATTTGCGCGGAATGCGGCTGCGAGTATCCGCTCGACGGTCTTGACTACCGATGTCCATGCGGCGGCCTGTTTCAACTGAGCAAGGCACCCGGGGAAACCGTCGGCGCGGGCGTATCGCTGGGGGAAGTCCCGACGCCGGTGCTACGGCGAAAACTCGGCCACACCGAAGTGTACCTGAAGCTGGATTATTTGCAGCCGACCGGTTCGTTCAAGGATCGCGGCGCGTTTGTCTTAATCAACAAGTTGCTGGAGCTGGGCATCCGCGAGGTGGTGGAGGACTCCTCGGGCAATGCCGGCGCCGCAATCGCCGGTTACTGCGCCGCCGCCGGAATCCGCTGCAACATCTACCTGCCCGAAAGCACTTCCGCCGGCAAAATCAAGCAGGTCTTGGCCTACGGCGCCAATCTCGTGAAGGTGCCGGGCAGTCGCGACGACACCGCCCGGGCCATCCGGCAGGCGGCGGCAACGACCTATTATGCCTCCCATGTCTATAATCCGCTGTTTTTCGAAGGCACCAAATCGCTCGCCTACGAAATCAAAGAGCAAGTCGGCATTCCCGATTACATTTTCGTGCCGGCCGGCAACGGGACGATGTTGCTGGGCGCCTACATTGGCTTCCGGGAGTTGGGGAAACTGCCTCGGATCATCGCCGTACAAAGTCGCAACTGCGCTCCCGTAGCCGCCGTCTTCCACGGACGGACGCCCGAACCACCCGCTCCGACGGTCGCCGAAGGCATTGCGATCGGCCAGCCCATGCGGCTCCAGGAGATGGTCACCGCCGTGCGGGAAAGCCATGGTGATTTCATCACCGTCGATGACGACAGCGTACTCCGGGCGCAGGCGATGCTGGGCGCCATGGGCATCTACATAGAACCGACCGCCGGCGCCGCCGTGGCGGGAATGCTGCAATATTTTCCAGCGGGCGACAACGGACTCAACATTGTGGTCCCGTTGACCGGCAGCGGCCTGAAAAAGTAAAGGGAAGCCCCGGTCAAGAATCCAAATTTAAGCATGGTTGGTGAAAAAGTTGAACAACGTCAATTTGACATTTCCATTGGACGACAACGAAAAAATCCTTTTCAAAGACTACGCCCATATGCACGATGCCGACTATAACGTGAACGGCGCCCTTTATCTGACCAACCTCCGCCTTGTCTTCGTCGGCCTGATCCCCCATAACAAAACCAAGGTGACCTATTCTGTTCCCTTGTCCCGGATCGTGGACGTAAAACCGGAAAAAAGCCTGTTTATTCTCAACAACGTGCTGCGGATCATCGATTGCGAGCAGCAAAACTACAAATTCATCGTCAAAGGCCAGCAGGAATGGCACGCGCAGATCCGGATGCAGCTTGGAAATAGCGAGGCGCCAGCCTCTGTGTAATCCGTCCCGTGCATCGCATCTGAGCGGATGAGCCCGGGTGAATGGGGCAGGGGCCGCCCTACAATGATTCACTCCCATCGAGCAGGAAGGCCGGCGAATTTGCCGGCCTTCCTTTTGCTTATATATAAAAAACAGTCCTCCCGGCCTAACGCAGGAAGGACTGTTGGGGTCCGATTCGGACGGAAATCGTTGCGGAGATCGATTAGAGATGGATGAAGCCGAGCGCCAGACAAGTCAGGAGCCAGACCATCGACACCGCCGACCGCCGGCAGCAGGCAGCGTTTCTGCAAATCGCCGAACTCGATCTTGTTCAGGCCGACCAGCAGGTAGGTGGACGGCACCAGCGGGCTGAGCAGATGAGCACCCTGGCCGATCAACGCGGCCCGGCCCATTTCTTCGGGGGAGATTCCATACGTCGCCGCCGCCTTGGCCAGCACCGGCAACACGCCGAAATAGTAAGCATCGTTCGTCAGGAAGAACGTTCCCGGCAGACTCAGGAAAGCCGAGATGAAGGACATGTGCGGTCCCATGGAAGTGGGAATCGCGGCAATCAGCGATTTTGCCATCGCGTCGACCATTTTGCTGCCGCCCATGATGCCCATGAAGATGCCGGCAGCGAACACCATCGCCACGACCGGCATGGCATTGGCGCCGTTGGCAACGATGCGGGCCTGTTGGTCTTTCAGCTTGGGATAGTTGATCATCAGNNGCAGGCTGGCCATCAGGGCCGCCATCAAAAGGACAGTCAGTCCAAGGTTCATCAGGAAGCGATCCGGACGGCGCAGCTTTTCCGCCTCGGGGTCTTCCGACACCTGAACCTTGGCGGCGATTTCGGAGTTGTCCAGCTGCATGACGCCGAGGCGGGCCCGTTCTTTCAGGCCCCACCGGTACGCGACGAAGCATACCCACAGGCTGCCGAGAATCATGCCGGGAATCAGGGGGGTGAACACGTCGCCCGATTCAACTTTCAGGGACGCCAGGACGCGGCCGGTCGGTCCGCCCCAGGGGATGATGTTCATGACGCTGTTCTGCAGCACGGCCACCGACGGCAGGATCAGGGGATCCATGCCGAGGCGCTGGTGCACGGCCAGCATCGCCGAGCAAGTCACCATGTAGGTCGTGGAACCGTCGCCGTCCAGCGAAATGATCGCCGCCAGAACCGCAGTGCCGACGGAGACTTTCAGCGGGTCGCCGTGAACAGCTTCGAGAATTTTCTTGATCAGCGGATCAAACAGGCCGGCGTCGATCATCACGCCAAAATACAGAATCGCAAAACAAATCATGATACCGGTGGGGGCAACCTGTTTGACGCCATCGAGCGCCCATTTGCCGATGAGGCTGAACTTGGCGACGCCGGCGAATCCCATCCCGGCTGCGAACAGCAACGGAATCAGGATCAGGGCCGTCATGGCGGACATCCGCTTGGACATGATCAGATACATGAAAATCACGACCATCATGAATCCGAGCACGGCTAACGTTGGCATAATAAAACATCCTCCCGCGCATTTTTCTGAAGCCGCCCCGGCTGGGGCACTTCTTTGTNNCAAGGATGCTGTAAAATTCGAACTATTTATTTCTAATCATCGGATTTTACTATGGAAGGTCATTTGACCTGCGTCAGGTCCATTGCTTCGACGAACTCCACGAAGGCCCGCACGACATTCATTTCCAGCGAATCGGCATAGTAAATCATCCAGGATTTGCGGATCAGCGGATTGCCGTGTTTGTCACAAAGCATGATTTTGTACAGATTGTCCGTATCATGGATGATGCGCCCGGGCAGGATGGCGTAACCGAGTCCATACNNGGTCGCCAGCTTGTCGACTTCCATGCTGATCAGCGGCGGCTGGCCGAAGCGTTCCCGCCACCAGCGGTCGATCATGCTCTTGATCAGGGCGTCCGACTGGTAGTCGATGCGCGGCAGTTCCGGCAGCTTCTCGAGAGTGATCGGCGCGGCGGACGCCACATAAATCGATTCCTCCATCAGAAGATGCTTCCGGTCTTCCCAGCCATAGTCGGAGCTGATAAACCCCAGATGGATCTGGCGCGTCTGGACCTGATTGAAGATATCCTTGCTCCAGGCGGTTGTCACCTTGAAATCGACCGCCGGATATTCCTGGTGAAAACTGCGCAGCAGGGCCGGCAGCGTATACATGGTGAAATAGCTGGACGCGCCGATGCGAAGCGTTCCGACCACATCCTTGTCCAGGTTGGAGACCTGTTCACGGATGTCGCGAATTTTCTGCAGCACCTCTTCGGACGAACGGGCCAGATATTCGCCCTGCGGCGTGAACTGGACTCCCTTGCTGGTCCGAACCACGATCTTGATGCCGAACTCTTTTTCGATATGCTGCAGCCGGGCGGTCAGGGCCGGTTGCGACATAAACAACGCCTGCGCCGTTTTCGTGATGTTTTTCTGCTCATGCAGAACCTGCAAAATCCGCCAATCCCAGTCTTCCACTGCTGTCCCCTCTTTCCCCGGAGAATCCATCTTTCATTCATTCGCGCCGCACGGCCAAAACTCCTATACGATATGAAATTTCTATCGGTATACATCACGCAAATCAATTTTCTTCTAATCTGAATATTGATTATAATTACAAGTAAAATAGGGGGGATTTGAAATGAAAAGCATCACCCATGTTGCTCAAGCCGGCACCGTGGAGTCCAGCGATATCCTGATCAACCTCGCTCCGGCGCAGCCGCAGAGCGGCATTCAGATCGAGCTGGCCACACCGACGCCGAAGCAATACGGCGCGCAGATCCGCGAGCTCATCCGCCAGACGCTCACCGCGCACGGCATCGCCGATGCCGTGGTCCAGGCGACGGACAAGGGCGCCCTCGACTATACGATCAAAGCCAGGCTCATCACTGCGATCGAGCGGGCCTGCGCCCCGGAAGGAGGCAACTGAAAATGCAGACGCTCAAATTGCGCCGGGCCATGATGTTCATGCCGGGAAACAATCCGGCCATGTTGCAGAACGCGGGAATTTACGGCGCGGATTCCGTGATTTTCGATCTGGAGGACGCGGTCTCCATCCATGAAAAGGATTCAGCCCGCCAGCTTGTCTTGCAGGCGCTCACCCATTTCACCTATTCCTGTGAAATCGCCATCCGCATCAACCATATCCAGACCCCTTACGGATTCAGGGATCTGGAAACCGTCCTGCCGGGCAAGCCGGACTTGATCCGCCTGCCCAAGGCTGAATCCGCCGAAGAGATCCAGACGGTGGCGGAGGTCATCGCCCGCATCGAGCGGGAATGCGGCTTCCCCGACGGCACGATCAAAATGGGGGCCGCCATCGAAACCGCCAAGGGCCTGCGCCAGGCTTATGCGATCGCCAGCGCCAGCCCCCGCATGGAGTTTCTCGCCATCGGCGGCGAAGATTTCATCGCCGACCTGAAAACGACCCGCAGCAAAGACGGCCGCGAACTGTTCGTCGCCCGCTCTCAACTGGTTCTGGCGGCTCGCGAAGCCGGCATTCAGGCCATTGACACCGTGTTCGCCGACGCCAATGATGACGAAACCTTCCTCAATGAAGTGCGGTTCATCAAGCAACTGGGCTTCGACGGCAAATCCGTCATCAACCCCCGCCAAGTCCGGCAGGTCCAGGAAGTGTTCGCGCCGACGGAAAAGGAAATCAGCCATGCCCGCCGCGTTCTCGCCGCCTATCAGGATGCCCTGGACCGCAAGTCCGGCGTCATCGCCCTGGACGGAAAAATGATCGACACCCCCATCGTGACAAGAGCCGAACGGGTTCTTGCCTACGCTGCGGCGGTCAGAAATTAGGGAGGGCAACGCGATGATCAATAAAGTTGGCAGACTGATTCCAGACACCCTGCCCGGCTACGCCGAAGTGCGTCCGTACAGCGGTCCCTTTGCATTCCAGCCGTCGGGACGGATGGCCGGAGCCCGCCTGCGGGCGCAAAATCCCGCGGCGAACAAAGTGCTGGCCTCGCTGGAGCAGGCGATTGACGCCACCGGCCTGAAAGACGGCATGACCATCTCGTTCCATCATCACTTCCGCAATGGCGATTTTGTCCTGAACCGGGTGGTCGAAACCATCGCCCGCAAGGGCATCAAAGGGCTGACGCTGGCGCCGAGCTCCCTGAATGACATCAACGACGCCATCCTGCCCCATATCGAGTCCGGAGTCGTCACCGCGATCGAAACCAGCGGCGCCCGCGGCAAACTGGGCAAAACCATTTCCGCCGGCAAGCTCGCCCGGCCGGCGATCATCCGGTCGCACGGCGGCCGGGCCCGGGCCATCGAATGCGGCGAACTGAAGATCGATGTCGCGTTCATCGGCGCTCCCTGCTGTGACAAGGCCGGCAACATCAACGGCGTCGACGGCCCCTCCGCCTGCGGCTCCATGGGTTATGCCATGGTTGACGCCGCCTATGCCGACAAAGTTGTCGCCATCACCGACCATCTCGTTCCCCACCCGGCTTTCCCGATCAGCATCCCGCAAACGCAGGTCGACTTCGTGGTGGAACTCGACAGCATCGGCGACCCGGCCGGCATCGCCTCAGGCGCGCTGCGGATTTCCCGCAACCCGCGTGAACTGCTGATCGCCGAATATGCCGCCGCCGTCATCGAACATTCGGGGTATTTCAACGAGGGCTATTCACTGCAGCTGGGCAGCGGCGGCGCTTCGCTGGCCGCGGCGCAGTTCATCCGCGAAAAGATGAAGGCCCGCAACATCCAGGGCAGTTTCGGCGTCGGCGGCGTCACCGCACCGTTCGTGGACATGCTGAACGAAGGCCTGTTCTCGGTGCTGTTCGACACCCAGGACTTCGACCTGCCGTCCATCGAATCCCTGAAAAACAATCCACGGCATCTGGAAATGTCGGCGTCCTATTATGCGAACCCCCACAGCGGCGGCCCGATCGTCAACAATCTTGATGTCGTCATCCTGAGCGCCACCGAAGTGGACGTCGACTTCAACGTCAACGTGATCACCGATTCCAACGGCATCATCATGGGGGCCTCCGGCGGACATTCCGACACGGCAGCCGGCGCCAAGCTGGCCATCGTGGTCGCGCCGCTGCTGCGGGGGCGCCTGCCGATGGTGCTGGACCGGGTCAATACGATCGTGACGCCGGGCGAAACCGTGGATGTCATCATCACCGAACGCGGCCTCGCCGTCAACCCGAAACGAACCGACCTGCTCGACCGGCTGAAGGACACCCGGCTGCCAGTGCTGGATATCCGGGAACTGCAGGACATCGCCTACAAAATGTCCGGCAAACCCGAAAGCGTCGAAACCAGTGACGAAGTGGTCGCCGTGATCGAATACCGCGACGGCAGCATCATCGACGTCGTGCGAAAACCGTTGTAGGAAAACACAGGGCCGGAGCTGCCGCTCCGGCCCTGTTTATGTAAAAAAAACATTTCGTACCATCAATGCCGGGACGTCGATTCCCGGATTCGTTCCAGCACGCTCGCCGCTGCTGGCGAACGCAGATAACGGTAAGTGCTGTCCGGGACCATCCGGGCAATACCCGCCCAGTCGCCCGTCCGGATCATCTCCCTGACTTTGGAAGCGCTAATCACATCCCCGTCTGTCGTCAGACGGGGAATTATTTTTACCTGNNGCCCAGCGGCGGCAAAATATCCCGCAACGCCACATTGTACTGATCCGTGACTCCGCAATACGGTTCCTCGCCGACATAGCGGGCGGAAATTCCCAGCGCCGGTGCAATGTAGCGGCCAAAGACCGTCGCATCCAGCCGGGTCTGGGCAAACACCGTTTCCTCGCCGCGGGTGAAGTAGCCGGGAAAGGTGGCGCTGGAA
>DCTI01000248.1:5457-15618 GCA_002329525.1 Negativicutes bacterium UBA1444 | reverse complement strand
TGCGTGCTCCGCCAACATCACCTGGACCGGTCCGCCCTCCCGGGGTAAGCCAGCCTCCAGCAACGCCGGAAACAGGACATCCTCCTCCTTGCCGTGATGGCACTTGTCCACGAACACCCGCAAAAAATCGAGCAGCCGGGCCAGATCCCCGACAGGGTTCCGACTCGCCCCTATGGGCGGCTGGGCAAGTTCCGCGCCGATTTTCTCCAGAACCCGCAACGCCAGCAGCACTCCCTGATGCTCCTCCTGCAATACCTCCGTCGCTTTCATGTCCGCACCTCCCCAATAATTATGGAAGCTTTCGTGAGTTATCTTAAAATTCTTTCTTTTCCCCGAAACCAATATACCAAAATCAGCGCCTGCTGGCAACGATCAAGACGAACCCTAATACACAGGGGNNCCCCTGTGTATTAGGGTTCGTCTTTTGTATTAGCCGCCTGCAGTTCATCGATGTTCCCGCTCCGGATGGCCGACAGGTGCTCGCTCACCCTGTGCGGGTCCCAGTCCCACCACCGGATATCCAGCAAGGCGCTGATCGTTGCTTCATCGAACCGTTTTCGGATCAGGCGGGCCGGCGCGCCGCCGACAATGGCGTAGGGCGGCACATCCCGGGTGACCACCGACCGGGCGCCGATCACCGCGCCGTCGCCGATGCGAACGCCGGCCAGAATCACGGCCTCATAACCGATCCAAACGTCGTTGCCAACCACAATGTCCCCTTTGTTGTCCCAGGCCTCGGTCACTCGCATCGTTTCGTCCCATTCCGCAAACAGCGGAAAGGGATAGGTCGACAGGGACGTTAACGTATGGTTGGCGGAATTGAACAGGAACTTCGCCCCGCAGGCGATGGAACAATACTTGCCGATCATCAGCCGGTCGTGGTTGATCGGATACTGATACAGGATGTTTTTGCGTTCAAACTCCCGGGGATCGGCAAAATCATGGTAAAAAGTAAAATCGCCAACGCTGACGTTGGGATTCGCAATGATTCCCTTCAGATAGCAGATGCTGTGATCCTGCTCGCGGGGATAAATTTTGTCGGGGTCCAATTTCATCAGCGATTCCTTCCTTCACTAAAATACTATGTCACGCCGTCATAACCATCGGCGGAACAACAGATGCGCAACATAATACTTCACCCCTTCATTCAGACTCATTTCTAATTATAGACCCGGGTTTTCCGGGGGACAAGCCGCCGGCAGCTCACAAAAATGTCATTGACAGATCCCCCACCCCGCATTAAAATTTACTTAGATATTCAAACTATCTTAAAATCAAATCATTTGAATCTTAAACGAAAAGGATGAACGCAATGAGTGCCACAGATGAACTGACCGCCGAGTTGTTCACGTTCTTCAACGATTTTTCGTCCTGGGAGAATTCCGTTATCCGGTCCAGCGACCTGTCGGTGTCCGAGGCCCACGCGATCGAGATCCTGGGCAAACATGGCCCGATGAACATGAAAAGCCTGGCCCAAAAGCTCGGCGTGACCACCGGCACCACCACGGTTACCGTGGACCGTCTGGAAAAGAACGAATACGCCGAACGCCAACCGGTCAAGGAGGATCGCCGGGTTCACCTGATCACCCTGACGACGAAGGGGAAGCGCGCGTTTGCCGAGCACCACCGCTATCACTCGGACTTGACCGAGCAGATCCTGTCGGCGCTGTCGACGGAAGAGAGTGAACAATTCCTGACCATTCTCAAAAAAATCAACGCGGAAGCATTTTAGGGGGTGGGTTGATGAGCCACCACAAAGTCCTGGACAATAAAAAAGGTCTGCGCATTGCCATCGGGATCACCGCGGTCATCCTGCTGCTGGAGTTCTTCGGCGGACTGGCCACGAACAGTCTGGCCCTGCTGTCGGATGCCGGGCACATGCTGAGCGACGTGAGTTCGCTGGTCTTCAGTCTGCTGGCGATGTGGCTCGCCGCCAAACCGCCGACCGCCGACAAACATTACGGTTATTCGCGGGTGGAGATCCTCGCCGCCTTGCTCAACGGGGTCACCCTGTTTGTCATCGCCGGCCTGATTCTCTACGAAGCCTATCATCGCTTCCTGGCGCCGGAACCCGTGAGCAGCCTCCAAATGATGGTGATCGCGGTGATCGGTCTGCTCGCCAACCTGTTGAGCGCTTGGGCCCTGTTGCATCAAGGCGACGTCCAATCCAACATCAACATGCGCAGCGCTTATCTGCACGTCCTCGGCGACGCGCTGGGCTCAGTCGGGGCGATTGCCGCCGGCCTGCTCATGTATTTTGGCAACTGGTATCTGGCCGATCCGCTGATCAGCGTTTTCGTCGCGCTTTTGATCCTGAAAGGCGCCTGGGGAGTGGTCCGGCAGGCCGTCCACATCTTGATGGAGGGAACGCCGCCAACCATCAACGCCCGGCAGGTGCAGGCACAACTGGAGCAGATCGACGGCGTCCTCAACGTCCACGATTTGCGGATCTGGACGATCACCTCGGGTATCCATTCGCTCTCCTGCCACCTGCTGGTCGACGAGCGGGCCGACAGCCAGGCGGTGTTGCAGTTGGCCAGTTCGCACATTCGCGGTGACTTGGGCGTCCGCTATGCCACCGTCCAGATTGAAACGCTAACCCCCGCCCTGGCCAAAGCCGGCCCTATCTGCACCATGGGCTGACCATCGGAAATCGGTCAAAAGACGAGGGGGAGGAATCGATCGACGATTCTTCCCCCTCGTGGCGTCCCGTTAGTCCTTGTCCGTCAGCCCGCATTCCTCCATCAGCTTTTTCGCTTCAACGTAGGCGGCGATCCCGGCCGCCACCTTTTTTGCCTCTTTCATGGCCAACACCACTGTCGCCGGTTGGTGCACCACATCGCCGCCGGCGAAAACGCCGCGCCGGGTGGTCATGCCATAGGGGCGTTCCTTCGTGATTACATAGCCGCTGCGATCCACATCAATGCCGCGGGTGGTGGAAACGATCCGCGCGGCGGGCCGTTGGCCGACCGCGATGATCACTTTGTCGGCTGGCAACCGTTTTGTTTCGCCGGTTGGTTTCAGGTTGCCAGCTTCATCAGCAGCCATCACCTCGCAGAGCAGCCCGTCGACCCGCTCTGCGCCGGTAAAGGCGACCGGTGCGGACAACCATTCGAATCCGACACCTTCCGCCACCGCCTGTTCAAATTCGGATTTCAATGCCGTCATCGAATCCATGCCCCGCCGATACACGACAGATACTTGGCCCGCGCCGATGCGCAAAGCCGTCCGGGCCGCATCGATCGCCACGTTGCCGGCGCCGACGACCAGCACCTTGTCGCCCCGGTTCACCGGAATCTCCGCCGTATCCAGATTGCCGGCATGAACCAGCCGGACCATGCTCAGGAAATAAGTGGCCATGATGACTCCCGCCAGCTCCTTGCCCGGGNNATATCCAACGTTTTGGACAACGCCGTGCCGGTGCCGATGAATACGGCGTCATAGCCTTGCGCGAACAACTCGTCCACCGTAATGTTCGGACCGACCAGTACATTCGTCCGGAAGACGACGCCCAAACGCTCAATACTGCGGATCTCCCGCTTGACCACTTCCTTGCCGAGCCGAAATTCCGGAATACCGTATAACAGTACGCCGCCCGGCTCCGTCTGTGCTTCGAACACAGTAACCGCAAAGCCCTGCTTGGCGAGATCGCCCGCCACCGTCAGTCCGGCCGGACCGGAGCCGATCACCGCCACCNNGATGTCCATTTCCGCGTCAAAGTCGGCGATAAACCGTTCGAGTTTGCCGATCCGGATGCCGCAGCCCTTTTTCGTCATAATGCAGGCGGCTTCGCACTGGCGCTCATGCGGACAGACCCGGCTGCACACCGCCGGTAGGTTGCTGCGGCGGGCGATGATCTGGCCGGCTTCGCCGATATTACCCTTCGCCAGGGCGGCGACAAATAGGGGAATCTCATTTTCAATCGGGCAACCGGTCCGGCACATCGGCTTGGCGCAATTCAGGCAGCGCTTGGCTTCGGCGATGGCTTCCCGCGCAGTGAACCCGCGATCGATTTCGTCAAAGGACAAATCGGCTTGATCAAATTCGGTCTGTTTATCGATACGCATTGTTTTTCCTCCTCAAAGCGGCGGTCCGTCCCGGGGAACGGCGTGATTTTCGCATTATTGTATCACAGGATGGAGGAAAGGAATACTGTGTCAATATCTGACAAATTTGCGCAATTCACGCCGCCGGACAGAGGATTTTGCCGCTTCGCGGAGAAATACATCAAGCAGTGCAAACACTCCCCATGCGGAAAAACGGGAGGAAGCCTCATGACGAACTTTCCGGGCAACGCGATTTATATTGTCGGCAACGCCAAAACCCAGCAATCGAATCCCATTACCCATCATTTCGGCCAATTTTTCATCGGGTTCGTGGTGGAGAAGGACAGCGGCAAAATCCTGACCTGCGGCGTTTCCGCCACCATCAGCGTGACCAACGACTTTGTCGCCAGTCTGTTCACCGGGCGCTCGTTGCTCGACGATCCGGAAACCGTCCGCCAGATTTTGGAGAACCGCTACTTTGGCTCGTCGCAGAAGGCGATCCTGATCGCTTACAAGGATGCCCAGAAAAAATATGGCCGCATCCGTTGCGGCCAGCCCGTAGATCTGACGGAGTAGCATCCAATATTTTTTTGTTTCAAAAAAAGGATTTTCCCGTTCCGTGTCTAATCTATTAAGGCCAGAAACAGGAACAAACTTCTTTATTTCCACTCCTGACAGACAAACGGCCGGAAACTGATTAGTTAATCATCCGCTTTATTTGGGTATACCAGGCTGCTTCGTTTACCCGCATGCCGGCGCTCCCGGTATGGACGTAAGTGAAATCCAGCCGACTGACCTTCAACGAAGGTTTTGTCGTGCTGGTTTTTTCTATTCCCCGCAATAAACGAAAAGGAAGTGTACTGCATGGACAAAAAATTGGCAACGCAACGCCTCGTGGACCAGTTTGTCGAAATGGCCAAAATCGCCAGCCCCTCCCGCAAGGAAGGCAAATTCGCCGCTTACCTGAAGAAGGAGCTGGAGGCGCTCGGCTTTTCGGTCGAGTTCGACACCGCCGGTGAAAAAGTGGGCGGCGACACCGGCAACCTCATCGCCACCCTGCCGGGAAGCAAAACGGCGGAACCGCTGATGTTCTGCTGCCACATGGACACAGTTCTGCCCTGTGAAGGCATCCAGCCGATCATCGACGGCGATGTCATCCGCACCGACGGCACGACCATCCTCAGCGGCGACGACAAAGCCGGGATCGCCGCCATCGTCGAAGCCATCCGCCGGATCCGGGAACGGAAAGTGGAGCACGGTCTGCTGCAGGTCGTTCTCACCATCTGCGAGGAAGTTGGCATGTACGGTTCCAAAGGACTGGATTACAGCAAAATTAAGGCCAAGCGCGCCTTCATCTTCGATTCGAGCGGCGCCATCGGCAAGATTGTCGTGCAGGGCCCGGCAAAAAATGTCATCAAGGCCGTCGTCCACGGCCGTTCTGCCCACGCCGGCCTGTCGCCCGAAAAAGGCATCAGTGCCATTCAGGTGGCGGCCCGCGCCATCGACAAGATGACCCTGCTGCGGATCGACGAGGAAACCACCGCCAACCTCGGCACCATCAGCGGCGGCATGGCCACCAACATCGTGGCCGAGCAAGCGGAAGTGATCGCCGAGGCCCGCAGCCTGCTCAACGAAAAGCTCGACAAGCAGAGCGGCCACATGAAGGAATGCTTCGAACAAGCCGCCCGTGAATACGGCGCCGGCGTCGATGTGACGATCGACCGCAGCTATGCGGCGTTCCAGCTCTCCCCGGACACCCCGGCGGTAAAGCAGTGCGTCGAAGCGATGCAGCGTCTGGGCCTCGAACCGAAGCTGCAGTCCACCGGCGGCGGCAGCGACTGCAACGTATTCAACGGGCACGGCATCACCGCCGTCGACCTGGCGATCGGCATGACCGATGTGCATTCCAAAGAAGAAAGCATCAAAATTTCCGACATGGAAACCGTAACCCGACTCATCGAATCGATCATCGAGCACAACGATTAAGAAGGGTGGGATCGGTGTGAAGATCAAGTCGATCGAAATCGGCAAAGTCAGCATCCCGCTCAAGAAACCCTTCAAAACCGCCCTGCGCACAGTCCACTCGGCGGAAGACATCATCGTCAAGGTGATCGCCGACTCCGGCGAAGTCGGCTTCGGCAACGCGCCGCCAACCGCCGTGATCACCGGCGACAGCCAAGACTCGATCATCGCCGCGATCCGGGACACGCTCGCATCCAAGATCGTCGGCATGGAAGTCGACAACCTGGAAGGCATCATGGCGGCGCTGGACAGCGGCATGCTGCACAACTGCTCCGCCAAGGCCGCCCTCGACATCGCCGTGTACGACCTGTTCGGCAAACGCTACGGCCTGCCGCTCTATAAACTGTTCGGCGGCTACTGCCGAAGCATGGAGACCGACCTGACCATCAGCCTGAATGAGCCGGACGAAATGATGCGCGATTCGCTGGAAGCCGTGGCCGAAGGCTACACCGCGCTTAAGCTGAAGGTCGGCAACGACCCGGCGCTGGATATTCGGCGGGTGCAGGCCATCCGCGACGCCGTCGGCCCGGCAGTCAAAATCCGGCTCGACGCCAACCAGGGCTGGAATGCCAAGGAGGCGGTCCGGACGATCCGCCGCTTCGAGGCGGACGGTCTCGACATCGAGCTGATCGAACAGCCGGTGAAGGCGCATGACTTCTACGGGCTAAAATATGTGACCGATCACGTGGAAACCGACATCATGGCTGACGAATCGGCCTTCGGCCCCTACGAGGTTTTCCGGCTGCTGTCGATGCGGGCCTGCGACCTCGTCAACATCAAGCTGATGAAGGCCGGTGGTCTGCACAACGCCGTGAAAATCGCCCATTTCGCCGAGACCGTGGGGGTCCAGTGCATGATGGGCTGCATGCTGGAAAGCAAGGTCGGCATCACGGCCGCCGCCAGCCTCGCCGCCGGCAAGCGCATCGTCACCCGCGCCGATCTGGATGCGGCGGTGTTGCTCGCCGAAGACCCGGTCGTGGGCGGGGTGAGTTTCGACAAAAACCAGCTGATCCTGTCGGATGCGCCGGGCCTCGGCATCACCGAGGTCCTCGGCTGGCAAAAAATCTAATACTTATTATCCCAAACTCCCGACCTGATCCAGCCGTTTGTGGGCGGGGTGACAAACAGCAAGGGGAGTGTCTCATTTGAGCCGTGAATTCTGTCGGTGAAGCAGCAATGAGTTCCGGGAAAATCAACACGGAGGTTGATTTTAGCTCCGAGCGGCCGGATGAAGCTTTCGGGGCGACCGGGACGAAGCCGCTGCAAACCGCAACGGAATCCGGCGAAAAATGCGCGACCCGGCTGTTTGCCACCCGGCAAACACGCTTTAGCCGATACTTAGGTCAGGGGTTGGGAACGCTTCGACGCTTCGCTTAACCTCCGCTTCTCCCAAACCCCTGACCTGAATTTAATCCCCGGCCATCATTCAATACGTCTTGGTACAGAAAATAAAATAAGGTGGTGCAAATTTTGGGCATCGTACTATCCATCCTCGTCACCTTCTGGGCCGGCTACCTGATCGTCAAGAAATTCAAGCCCCAGCCGGTATTGTTCATCGCCGGCATGATCCTCATGTTCGCTGCGGTATTCCTGGGGCTGGGCAAGATCCTGCCGGCCAAGGAAAGCACCGGCCTGGTCCTCTTCGACGCCTTTGAATTCATCAAGAAAACCTTCAGTTCCCGGGCGGCCGGATTGGGCCTCAACATCATGGCGGTCGCCGGCTTCGCCCGCTACATGGACCACATCGGCGCCAGCAAGGCCCTGGTCAAGCTGACCATCTCGCCGCTACTGAAACTGCGCGCCCCCTACATCGTCATGGCCGGCGCCTGGATCCTCGGCATGTGCCTCGGCCTGGCCATCAACAGCGCCTCCGGGCTGGCGATGCTGCTCATGGTCACGATCTTCCCGATCCTGATCAACCTCGGCGTCAGCCGTCTGGCGGCGACGGCGGTCATCGCCACCACCCTCTGCCTGGACTGGAGCCCCAGCGACACCGGCACCCTGCTCGCGGCCAACACGGCCGGTATCGATCCCGTCTTGTACTGGGTGAAATACCAGGTGCCCATCGCCGCCGTCACCATTCCAGTGGTCGCGGTGCTGCACTACCTGACCCAGAAGTGGATGGACGCCCGCGACGGCCATGTCGTGAAGGCAACGGAAATCGCCGCACCGACGGCGGGCGACGGCAAGGAACCGGAAAAACTGCCGCCGATGTTCTACGCCATCCTGNNATCCTGCCGGTCATTCCCCTCTGCCTGATCCTTTCGTTCAGCGACCTCTGGATCAAATGGATCAAAATGGATATCATCAAGGCCATGTTCATCGGCCTGGCGATCGGCATGCTGGTGGAATTCATCCGCCTGCGGGACGCCAAAAAAGTGTTGGGCGACATCCAGGTCTTCTTTGATGGCCTCGGCATGCAGATGGCCAACGTCATCACCCTGATCGTCGCCGGCGAAACTTTCGCCAAAGGCCTGGTGACCATCGGCACTATCGACACGATCATCAACTCGGCCCAGAGTTCCGGCTTCGGCGCGGCCGGCATGATCCTGCTGATGATCTCGATCATCGCGGTTTCCTCCGTCATCATGGGGTCAGGCAACGCCCCGTTCTTCGCCTTCGCCGCCCTGACGCCAACCGTTGCCGCCAAAATGTCGGTCCCGGCTGTCGTGATGCTGCTGCCGATGCACTTCGCGGCCAGCGCGGCCCGGGCGATGTCGCCGATCACGGCGGTCATCGTGGTTTCGTCCAGCATGGGTGGCGTGTCGCCGTTTGACGTCGTCAAGCGGACCGCCATCCCGATGGCCGGCGCCTTGATCACTCTGGTCGCCGCCAACTTTTTCTTCTTCTACTGATAATGTGAATTTCNNGGATGCCGGCCATGGCCGGCATCCCCTTTATATTCCCCTGGTCATCTCATGACCGACCCGATTTACAACAAGCTCGCCAGGCGACGGTCGATCTCCCGGATAAAAGTTTCCGTATTGACGATGCGTTTTTGCGGCGCCGTCGACAATTCCCCGAGATCTTTCGTGAGAATTCCTTCTTCAATGGTTTGAACAGATGCTTGTTCCAACCTCGTCGCAAAATCGACCAACTCAGCCAACCCGTCCAACTCGCCGCGTTTCTTCAAAGCGCCGGTCCAGGCGAAAATCGTCGCCACTGGATTCGTCGATGTTTCCTCGCCCCGCAAATGCTGGTAATAATGGCGTTGTACCGTTCCATGCGCGGCCTCGAACTCGTAATGGCCGTCGGGCGACATGAGCACGGAGGTCATCATGGCCAGACTGCCAAAGGCCGTCGCCACCATATCCGACATTACGTCGCCGTCATAATTTTTGCAAGCCCAAACGACGCCGCCCTCCGAACGGATAATCCGGGCGACGACATCATCGATCAGCGTGTAAAAGTAAGTAATCTGCGCCGCTTCAAACGCCTGCCGGTATTCATCCTCATAGATTCGCTGAAAAATCTCCTTGAAAGTATGATCATAGGTTTTGGAAATGGTGTCTTTGGTGGAAAACCACAAATCCTGCTTTGCTTCCAGCGCAAACCGGAAACAGGCCCGTGCAAACGCCTCAATGGATTGATCCAGATTGTGCATTCCCATGATGACGCCGGGTCCACTGAAATCATGAATGGTTTGCCGGGACACCTCGCCCGATTCCGCCGTAAAAACCAATTCCGCCCTGCCCTTGCCCGGAACCCGGTATTCCAAGCTCTTGTAGATGTCCCCATAGGCATGTCTGGCAATGGTGATCGGCCGCCGCCATGTTTTCACAAATGGCGAAATGCCGTTCACGATGATTGGCGTCCGAAAAACCGTTCCATCCAGGATGGAACGGATCGTGGCATTCGGGCTCTTCCAGACTTCCTTCAGTTCGTATTCCTTGACCCGATCGGCATTGGCCGTGATCGTTGCACACTTGACACCGACCCCGTACTTTTTGATGGCATAGGCGGATTGCTCGGTGACTTTATCCGCCGTGGCGTCCCGATGGGCCAGCCCCAAATCATAGTATTCCGTTTTCAAATCAACATAAGGATTCAACAGAATATCTTTGACCAATTTCCAGATGATCCGGGTCATTTC